>JAAAOL010000145.1 GCA_009908885.1 Bacteroidota bacterium
TCTTCTGGTCAAAGACGGGTGGCGCTGGTGGTGACTGCCAAGGCGCCGGATCGAGGCGTAGCCGTAGCTACGGCGAGATCCGGGAACGCTGACCGGCGCCGCCAGCGACGCACGGACTGACCAAGAGATGGCTGGATGGTGCACAAAACACCTACCCCCTGGGAGAGAGACAGAGAGAGTGAGGGACGAAGTAGGCAGTTGAGACGAGACCTTTAGTGCCCGCTCTGGTGCAGCAGTCAAGCCGATGATTGGGCACTTCTAAATTTCTTTCCGCCCTGGCGTAACAAATTTCTCGCGCATACGAACACCGCGTATGGTATGCTTCGGCATATCAGATGCTGCGATCAACTCGTAGTGTCTTCCAATGAGCGAGCCCGGCACCACGTCCCAGGTGCCGGGCTTTTTTTGTGGGTATGATTCGCTGTCGGTGGTCTGCCCGTTCACGGTCCCGTGCCCTGCGGGCCGCTCTCGGGCTCGTGCTTCAGTCGTCCCGCAACTCGGTCAGGCCGACGCGGGCCTGTTGTTCGAGCGACTGGTAGTAATCGAAATCGCCCTCGTAGGCGAGCGCCGCCTCATACGCCGACCGAGCGGCATCCGTGTGCCCACGGCCAGCATGGATCTCCCCGATGTAGTACTGCGCCCACGGCGTCCACCGGGCGGTGGGATCGGGGCTGGGATGGTCGATGACGTACTGGTACGCCGCCAGCGCCCGGTCCAGCTGCCCCTGCGCCTGATAGACACGTCCCATCCGATACGCGGCCTCGGCCCGCTGGTCCGTGGACCCCTTCTCGCGGATCGGGCGGAGATGGTCGAGGGCCTTCGCGTACCGCCCCGCATCGTACGCGTTGCGCCCCAGCAGGAGGCGCTGCTCCAGCGGTCCCATCGGGGCGCTCAGACGCTCTTCCGCGAGGCGACGCGCGTAGAGATCGCTGTCGAACTCACGATCCGTCTGCGCACCGCGATAAAACGTCAGGGCCTGCTCTCGCTTCCCGGCCATCTCCAGGCTGAGCCCCAGTTCGAGGTGCGCTACGGCCTTCAGCGCGATGCCCTGATGCCGCTCGATGTAGTGCCGATAGAACGGGATGGCCTCGTCGAAACGGTTCTGGTGAAAGAGCGATTGCGCGAGGTAGAACTCGGCATAATCCACGAAAAAGTGCTCCGCCGACGTGCCCAGTTGCCGCGCGATGCGGAGTTGCGTCTCGGCGGCTTCCGACTGCCGGGTGACCAGCAGGGCGTAGCCGTACAGATAGCGAAAGAGCGGGCTGTCCGGATGCTGCTCGGCCAGCGTTCCCAGGATGTCCACCGCCCCGCCTTTAGCGTTGTTCAGCAGCAGATCCGTCAGCGCGTAGAGCGTCTGAGCCTTCCTGCGTGCGTACTGGCTGTGCCGAATCGCCGTCTGCAACTCGTCGAGGCCCTGCGGCACGGAGCCGCGATAGCCGAGGATGCTCAGAAGGCGCTGATACGTGCTCGGGAGCCCCCCGATCATTACATGAAAGAGCCCCATCCCGGCGTAGGCTTCGTAGAAGGTCGAGTCGGTCGTGATGACGTCTTCGTACCGCTTGTACGCCCCGCGGGCCGCGAGCGCCGCGCGGACGTACCGCTCCATCTTGCCCCAGATGATGGCGCGATGCAGGTGGGCCTCGGCGTTCAGGTAGGTACACCAGGCGGACGCCCCGCAGGCCTCCAGGCGCGTCAGCAAGGTGTCGGACTGGCTCAGGAATACGTCGAACGACGCCTGGCTGTCGGTGAAGACGGCCCGCAGCAGCGCGATGGTGGCGAGGTGAAAGTGAGCCGCGTACGCGCCCGAGGGATGCGCCTCCAGCTCCCGAAAAGTCTGCTCTGCCTTCGTCAGGCGCAGGTCCCAGATCTGCGCGCGCCCGGCTTCCATCAAGCGCACCGAGGCCGAATCTGCCAGCAGCATGGGCGTCGCTGGCGCCTGAGCCTGCGCGCTCGACGCCGACCACCAGACCACCAGGAGCACGACCCCGAGAGGTAGCTGCTTCATCGCCCCACTGCGTACTGCATGACCGGACCTGTTCACCTCACCCACGGGGCGGGCTCGGAGGGGGTTCCCTCGTCGTGCCACTAGCTAGAGGACCCCGACGCCTCCAGCGCCTGGGTCACGTCGATGTCGGTCCCGGTGCCATCGACCATGGCGGGGCCGAGCTGGTCCTCGCTGGCTGCGATGATGGACGCAATGGTGGCATCCCCGGTGACGTTGGTCGTCGTGCGGAGCATGTCCAGGATGCGATCGACGCCCAGGATGAGCGCGATGCCTGAGCTCGGCACCCCGATAGATTCGAGAATGATGACCAGCATCACGATCCCGGCGCTCGGAACGGCTGCCGTGCCGATCGAGGCGAGTACCGCCGTCAGCACGATGGTCAGCTGCGCCCCGATGTCGAGCCCCATGCCCAGCGTCTGCGCGATGAAGACGGCGGCCACCGCCTGATAGAGCGCCGTCCCGTCCATGTTGATGGTCGCCCCGAGCGGGAGCACGAACGACGACACCTCTTCGGAGACGCCCAGGTTTTTCTCCGCGCACTCCATCGTCACCGGCAGCGTGGCGCCGCTCGATGAGGTGGAGAAGGCCACGAGCTGCGCCGGAGCGATGCCGGAGAAGAAGGTCCCGATGCTGCGCGTCGTAAACAGCTTCAGCAGCGTCGGATAAGTGATGAACGTCTGCAACGCGAGGCCGATGACCACGGCGATGCAGTAATACCCCAGGGCTGCCAGCAGCTCGACGATCTGCGCCAGGTTATCCTGCGCGATGGAGGTAATCGTATCGGCCAGCAGCGCAAACACGCCGACGGGCGCCGTCAGCATGATGATTTCGACCAGCTGGATGACGAGCGAGTTGAGGCTATCGAAAAAGTCTAGCAGCGGCTGGGCCTTTTCCTTGGGGATCATCAGCAGGCCGATGCCCAGGAGCAGCGCCACGAAGACGACCTGCAGCATGTTGCGGTTGTCCGAGGCCGATCCGAAGAAGTTGCCTGGCACCATGTCCACGATGGGCTGGAGCGGCCCGCGCTGCGCCGCCTCCTCCGCCAGCTCGGTGCGCTCCTCCACGTCGCCCTGATAGGTCTCCTGCAGCTGGGTGCGCATCTCCTCGGGCACGGTCTTGCCCGGCTGCAACGTATTGACCACGACGAGGCCGATGATCAGCGCGATGACCGTCGTGCCGATGTAGATGCCGATGGTCTTGCCCCCGATCCGCGAGAGCTTTTTGAGATCCGAGAGGGACGCCACGCCCGTGATGAGCGAGGCCAGGATCAGCGGGACGGCGATCAGCTTCAGCAGGTTGATAAAGATCGTCCCGAAGGGCGCGATCCAGTTGGAGACGAACTGACTCCACCCTGCGGCGGCGGCAAAGACGCCGAAGATCAGGCCCAGAATCAGGCCCAGAATGATCTGCCAGTGTAGTTTTTTGTACCAGGGCATACGTCGAGGTGGTTGAACGACTCAGGCGCAGATGGGAAACGGCGACGGCCAGCCCCCGCCGCATGCGCTGCATCGCACCATAATACTTACAGCCATGGGAAGCAAGCCAGCGCCACCGCTGCACCGGTCGCCGTCCCGATGAGATTGACCTGATCGTTGTGGAGCCAGCGCCACCCGCGGACGGGTTTCGCGGCACCGTTCGACGGCGGCGGACGCTCGGTCTCGATGCCTGTCTGCGGATCCACGAACTGAGCCTGAACCGTCGCCCCCAGCAGACTATCCGTCAGCGCCCCCGCGACACCCGCCCCGGTAACGACGAGCATCATCATCATCGGATTGTCCGTCAGAGCGAGCGCGGCAAGAAAGGGCCAGGCGACCAGCGCGATCGTCGCCGCGCCCAGGACCGACGCCGCCGTGCCAGCGAGCGACACCGCGCCCGACGTGCCGGTCGGCACCCGCGCTCCCGTCGTCAGCAGGCGCGGTCGTGCCGTGGACAGCGCCCCCAGTTCCGTCGCCCACGTGTCCGCCGTCGCCGCGGCGAACGCCCCGAGAAAGCCGAGATACCAGATCGCTGCCGGGTAAGCCACGTAGGCCAGCAGCAGCAGCCAGGCCACGCCGCCGTTGGCCAGCACCTGCCCCACGTCCCGGGCACCGGGCTTCTCGATCCGCGCCTCGACGGTGGCCTTCCGCGATGCACCCATGCGCGATAACGCACTGGAGAGGACGAAGAACGTGAATCCGGGCACGGCCCACGCCCACCCCTCGACGGCGAGCAGCGACCAGGCCAGCAGGCCTCCCGCCACCGCTCCCGACCGATCCAGCGATCCGACCTGATACGCTACGATGCCGAAGACGACGCCTGCCAGCATCGCCAGCCCCATTCCGGTTCGAGCCTCCGGGTGCTCGTCGGCATAGACGAGCGCAAAGAGGGCCGCCAGGACGATGGTCACGTTGTCCCACCCGTCGTCGCCCAGCGCCTCTGCCGCAGTGGCGCCCCCCGCGACGGTCCCGCTGACGACGACGATCTCAGCCAGCGACCAGCGAATCATCCCTTCGGCCTGTGCCCACATCAAAGCTGTCATCGTGAGCAGTGCCGCCGCCACCCCGAACGCCCCGCTCCCGGCCACGCTCTTGGTATGGGTGCCGATGCGATACGGTCGTGGACGTCGCACGGCCTGCCCCACCCAGGCCGCCAGCGGATCGCACAGGGCCAGCAGCAGAAAGCTCACCTGGAGCGCCCAGACGCGTCCGCCATCCAGCGACCAGCCGACGACGAGCGCGGGCAGCAGCACCAGCGGAAACGTGATCGTCCCGACGCTCTCTCGCCGCGCTGCGTGGATACCCGGCAGCCACCCCTTCCACCAGGCGACACCGTTGGCGAGCACGAATCCGCCCGCCAGCACGTACACCGGCGCCGGATGGGCGAACAACCACGGCGTCGCCACCACGAACAGCCCAACGCCCGCATGCACCACTCGGCGCGTGACCTCCGCAGAGACGCCCCACCTGCGCAGCCCCTCTCCCGCTCCGACCAGCGCCAGCAGTCCGCCAGCCGCGAGGCCCAACTCCGTCAGGTGCAGCCAGACCGCATCCCAGAAGGCAGGCATATCGATAGCGCTTGGCTAAAATTGCACGCTGACGGAAGCGCGGGGCTGGGCTTCGCCGTCGGGACCGGGCTGAAACCCGAGGGAGGTGTCGAGGCGGTCGTTGTGCAGTTTGGCGGAGAGGGCCGCATCCACGGCAGCGATGAGGTGATTGACCACGAAGAAGAGGGAGACGCGGGAGGCGCGGCGGAGATAATCGTTCGCCTGGCCGTGGTCATCGGCGTACTGGAAGAAGCGATCCGACACGTTCGGCTTGCCGCCATCGGCGGCAGTGCGCTCCGGGTCCATTCGGTCGTCGATGGGATCGCCGTTCTCGTCGAGGTAGTCCGGATAATCCGTCCAGCCGGGGGCGAACTGAAAGTACTTTCCGATCAGTTCGTAATACTGCTGGTCCGCGAAGGGCGGCAACTGGTGGGAAAACGAGGCGCCGGTCTCGGGATGGTAGACGACCTGCTCCATGTCGTTCACATCGCTGATCAGGTCGCGCACGGCCGCCCGTTGATCCAGACTCCAGCCCTCGGGATCGGTCACGTCGAACCCGGAGGCCATCAGGGGATCCGGAATCGTAATGGGGTTGACCTCGCCCGGAGCGCCGAACTCGGCACGGAGCCAGTCGGCATACTCATTCAGCCAGTCCGCATAGCGAACGGGACTCCAGAAGTCGTGCGCGTACGCCTGATAGGCATCTCGCCCATCCAGCCCGCGCGAGCGCGAGGTGGTGTAGCCCCAGATGATGGCCGCCTCCAGCCCGACCCCGATGGCGGCCTTCACCCACTGCCGGTTGTAGGCCTGCCCCAGCCCCGGGACCAGCGCCGAGAGGCCGAGCGCCAGCGGAATGCTGCGCGACGATCCGACCTGTACCGTCGAGGCGGAACCCAGTGCCGCAGGCGAGGCATGCACGACGGCTGAACGGAGCATCACGGAAGAGTGCCACGTGGGGTCAGCAGGTGGGTCTTCGTTCGGAGATTTCTCATCAGCGAGCGCCGCATGGGGCCAGCAGCCGATGAACAACGAGACGAGACAGACGAGCAGTCGCATATACGGAAACGGTAGTCGAGGAACGGAGGCTAGCGGGCGGCCAGATCGGCGTCGAGGTACGGCAGGACGAGTCGTTCGAAGTACGCATAGTCGCCCGCGCCCTTCACGTACTCCTGGATGCGCCCCTCGCGGTCGATGACGAACGACGCCGGGCGGACGGCGCTGGTCCGGCGGAAGGGCTGTGGCAGCACGGAGCGGTCCGGAATGAAGCCGCTGACGGTGTCGAGCGGGCGCGTCTGCTGGAAGTCCAACAGCACGTCGCGCGCCTCATCCGAGATCGTGAGCACTACGAGCCCGCGCTCCCCGTACCTCGCCTGCAGGCGGTTCAGGTCGGGCAGCTCTTCGAGACAGGGCGCACACCAGGTCGCCCAGAAGTTGAGCAGCACGACCTGCCCCTCGTAGTCGGCCAGCTGCTGCGGCTCCTCCGAATCGACCAGCCGAAACTCGAAATTTTCAGCGGGCTGATCCAGCTCGTCGGGCGCTACGTCGAGGCTCGTCGTATCCCGGATCACCTCGGCCGGGGCCGATGGCCGAAGGGCGAGGAGGAGCAACAGGCCTGAGAGTCCCACGAGCAGTGCCGAGATGAGTACGCCCGTCCACTGCAAGCCGTCCTGCGGCACAGGCCGCTCGTTCGGGCGCAGGATGAGGTAGATGAAGGCGAGGCCCACGACCATCATGAACGCCGCCGTGGCAGGAATCAGCATCGCGTGTCCCTCGTGAGGCAACCGGTGGATGAGCGAAAGCGCAGTCTACACATCGAACCCAAAGAGCAGTCCGAAGTGCCATTGCAGTTCGCCGCCGTAGCGCACGCGGTCGCTGCCGTCGGGCGTGACGAAGCCTTCGTCCAGCTGAAAATCGAACGTGCTGAGTCCGTAAGTGCCGCTCAGGAAGAGGGCCGTCGGGAGCAGATAGAACGAGCCGAGCCCGATGCGCAACTCGGCCCCCACGTCGGGACGCACCGCGTCGAGGCCGGGCCACGGGCCGCTCCACGCCATCGCGGCATCGGCGTAGAGGCGGGCGTACACCTTGTCGATGTACGTGAAGGCCGCCTGCCGATGGACGCGCGGGAAAAGGGGCAGATGGTAGGATGCCTGGAGCCACAGGGTCTCGTTGCCGCCGAGGGCATAGAACGGATAGCCGCGCGCGCCTGTCAGCCCGCCCACGTAGTCGTTGTAGAATGCATCCACCGCCCCGCCCAGGATGCCGCTGGCCCGCAGCCGGACCCCGAGCCCGTGCGGCCCGCCCCGTACCTCGCCCGGCAGCCGAAGCCCGTACTGCGCATCCAGCGTAATCCGGTGGTTGCGCTCGCGCTCATAACCCGGGACGAGCACGCCGTCATCGATCTCGAAGCGGTTCAGGAGCCGTCCGGTTTCCACCTCGTAGCGCAGTTCGCCGCGGAGCCCTTCCATCAGCACGTCGCTGTCACGCGTCGGGCGGAGCGCCTCGACGTAGGCATTCAGCATGAACGCCCGCCCGATGAAGTAGCGCGAGGACGACTCGGGAATGAACTGATCGGCTTCGTTCGAGAAGAACCGCTCCGTCGTCACCTTATACGGACTGTACCGATAGCCCGCCTCCAGCAGCAGGGAGCGATTGATCTTGCTGCGGACGAACAGATCGGCCTCCCACAGCCCATAGGCGAGGTCGGCGAGCGTGGTGTCCGGCAGGCAAGCGGTGCACGGGAATTCCTCGATGGAGAGCCCATTGTCCACGCGCCGCCGGATGTTGTAGAGCTCGACGGCGAACTGGGGCGACCAGCGCTGCGGGATGAAGCCGAGCCCGCGCTTGTACTCCACACTCAGAAACGCGTCCCGCTCCAGGTCGAGCAAGCGCGAGGGCGAGAAGAAGTCCGAGACGGACGAGGCGTCCTGTGAGGCCGGGCCCACGAGCAAGCCGCCCAGCAGCGAGAGCCCTTCCAAGATCTCGCGGGAGCTGAAGTAGGTGCCGATCTTGGTGTTGCGCAGCAGCGTCTCGCCGCGCGTGCGGTCCGGGATGCGCGCGTCCATCCGGCTCCGCTGGCGGGAGACGTACTGGTCGAGGCGGAGGGTCGGGAAGAAGCTGAAGGCCGTGAACTCCAGCCCGTACGGTTCTACGTCGAGGTCCGTCGGGGGCGTGTCGGTCGCGCTGGTATCGGACGTGGCCGTGCCCAGCGGGAAGCGCCCTTCGGTGTGGACGGCGGAGATCGCGTCGCTCTCCAGCGGCCGCACCTCGGCGTCCTGGTAGTCGTTCAGCGCCAGATAGTCCGCCGTGGCCCGCGCCGGGGCATCCTGCTTCTGCGTGATGGGCGGCGGCGCGTAGGTGGCGAGTTGTGCGTCCTCGTTGAGGGGCGCCGGGGCCTGCAGCCAGGCGATCTTATAGCCGTCCCACTGATACCGGGCGAAGGCCAGCGCGCCGTCGGCCCGCACGGTCGGCATGAACGCCCCGCCAACCACGTTCGTCAGCCGCTCGGCCCGCGCCCCGGCGTCGCCCACCGTTCGGCGATACACGTTGAAGATGCCCGACGCGTCCGAGGCGTAATACAGATGCGTCCCATCCGGATCGAACGATGGAGACCGTTCGTCAGCGTCGGTGGCGAGGACGGCCTCGGCCCCACTGCCGTCCGGGCGGATGCGCCACAGGTCGCGGCCGTGGCCTTCCGGATCGAGACGGGCGAAGTAAATCCACTCGCCGGAAGGATGCCAGGTCGGGTCGCTGACCTGCGTGCCGTCATCCCAGTTCGTCAGGGCAGTGAGGGCTTCCGTCTCCCGGTCCTGCACGTAAAGGTTGGTCGTCCCATCCCGCTGCACGACGAAGGCGATGCGCCGCCCGTCCGGGGCAAAGGCCGGATCCGTCGCCCGCTGATTGACCGTCAGGCGCGTTTCCTCTTCCGTGTCGAGGTCAAGCTCGTAGAGATCTGCGTAGAGATACCCTTTCGGCGTGTCCTCGCGGCGTGCGTAGACGATCGCCTCCCCGTCGGGCCGCCACGTCACGGCGCCACCGACGCCCGAGCGGACCCGGTCGCCATCGCCTCCGGCATGCACCGTGTGGCCGAAGCTGCACGTGTAGGTCCGCCCGCCCGACGGGCCCAGGTCGTACGTCGCCATCTCCCCGTCGTCCAGGTCGCGGACGTACAGGCTAGTGCGGCTGAAGTCTTCGCCCCGGTTCGACACGTAGGCGACGCGCGAGCCGTCCGGCGAAAACCGTGGGTAGTAGTTGCTGAAGCCGTCCGGCTCGATGAGTTCGCCCTCGACACGCTGTGCGCCTATCGGCGCGGTCCGGGCTTCGTACTCCTCGCGTAGCGTCTCCATCCAGTCGGCATAGACCGCCTCTGCAGGCGCGTCCAGCACGTCTTCGAGCGCGCGCTCGAAGTTCCAGTTGCGCCATTTCCCGAGCGACGTGCTGAGGCGGCGCAGCACGTCCTCGCCATAGGTCGTTGCCAGGTACTGCGTGAAGGCGAAGCCGTGGTTGTAGACGCCTTCGCGCATGAGGCTCGTCTTCGAGTAGAACCCGCCCATCTCGGCCAGGCTCAGTTCTTCTTCCGCCAGAACCCGCGTGCGAAGGAGCATGTCGCGGTGCGTGTCCCAGCGGTCGTAATCGAGGCCCGCCCGCTGGTACTGCGCCGTCCCCTCGGCGAACCAGGCCGGGTTGTTGACGACGGGAATCGGATAGGTGACGAGCACGTTCGGGTAGCCGTAGAGCACGTCCGGCCGCCGCACGTCTTCGTAATCGAGCACCTGCAGGTAGAAGAACGGCACCCGGCGGTTGGCCTTCATCGCGGCCTGCACCTGCACGATGTGCGTAAACTCGTGCGTGATGACGTTGCGCAGCCAGTTGTGATCGCCGCGGAGGGGCGAGTCGAGCGCGGGCGCCCAGATGTCGATCTTGTTGTCGAAGAAGTACGCCGCGCCGTTCGAGTAGTCCTCGTAGTCCTTGAGGATGATCGCCACCCGGGAGTCGGGCTCGTACTGGTAGAGCTCGGTGATCGGCTCGTAGACGTCCTCGGCGATACGGGCCACGACCTGCGCGGTGCGCGTGCTGCCTTCGCCGGTCTCGTCCGCGTGAAAGAGGATGTCGAAGTGCTTCGTCTCGATGGTGTACCAGTCGAGGCCCGAGCGCGGATAGTCGTAGAGCGACGGGGAGACCTGGGCGAGGGATGGCGCTGCCGTCAGGACGAGCGCCAGCACGAAGAGCAGTGCGAGCGCGGGTGTTTGGTGGCGGGATTGTGTGCGCTCAACCACGCTGCCTTTCTGCAAAGGCATGATCCCCGCTAGCCGATCCATACGGGTATGTCGCTCTTCGTCGTGCATCGCTCTCCTCATCGAATCACCGCCATCTTGACGAGCTGGGTATCCGTGGTGCCGTCGTCCGCCGTGGCGCGGATGCGGGCGTAGTACAGGCCGCTGGGCGCCGACGTCTGCCACTGGTGCTCGGCCGGAACCCCGCCGCGCAGCGTCATCTCCATTTCGTCCACTAGTTGCCCCGCCGCGTCGATGATGCGGATGTCCACGCGGGCATCCTGCGTCGTCATGCAGCGCAGGAACGTCTGCCCCTCCTGGATCGGGTTCGGCCAGTTGTAGGTTTCGTCGGCTACGAGAAGCTCGGACGATGCGGGCGCTGCCGGGGGCGCATCCTCGTCGAGCGCGACGTAGTTCTGATTCTGCGCGTTCGCGTAGAGCTGCCCCCACCAGACCTCGCCCATCGCATCCAGTCGCCAGGCCTTGAGCGCCCCGTTCGTCGAGATCGCATACAGGGTTTGGTCTTGCAATAACGGCGTTGCCTCGATGCTGGCACCGACCGCCAGCGGGAAGCCGTCGACCAGCGCCCCGCCGCGTCCCAGGTCGTACGCATACACATTGCCGTCGGTCGCGGCGAGGACGAGCGACCACCCGCCGCTGTCGCTGAGTTCAGCCACGAGCGGCTGCGTCACGGACGGCGCGTCCAGCCGGATCGGAAAGCCCGGCAGCAGCGCCCCACCCTGCGAGAAGGCCAACACTGACGTTCCCACCGTGGTTACCACATCGAGACGACCATCAGCGTCCAAATCGGCCAGCACCGGAAACGCGTTCATCGCCGCGTCGGCGTCGACGTAGCGGCTCACATCGACGGGCTGCGTCGTGCCGTCTGCTAACAGCCACCACAGCTCGTTCTCGCCGAGATCGGGAACGATGCCAATGAGGCCGCTCCGGTCTAGCCCGAAGGCCGGTTGGCCATTCGCGGCGGACGGGCCGAGCGAATAGCTCCAGCGCTGGTCCGTGGCGGTATGCACGGCCCCCTCCCGCCCGGCGACGACAGCGGCGCCCTCGGGCAGCAGGGACACGCCGATGCCTTCACCGATGCCGGAGATCGATTCTACCTCCGTGTCCTCCTCACTTCGCGCACGGACGAGCGTCGCGGTCTCGGGCCCGGCAAAGAGGATAATCAGCGGTGAGTCGTCGGACCCATCGGCCAGGATCGGTGATGCGGGAAACAGGTTGCTCAGGGACGTCGGCAAGAAAAAGCCTCTGCCAACGAGATCTTCCTGGCCCTGGGACATATCGAACTTCACGACGTACTGATCTCCCTGAACGGTGAGCGTCGGCGTCGAGAATGCCGGTGTGGAGGCGGGCATGGCAAGGGACGTACCCACCCCCTGCGCACTCCCATTGATGACGCGGAAGACGCCCTCGTCCGACCCTCCGTAGGCGACCAGCCAGTCGTCGCCTTCGAACAACAAGCCGCCGCCTTTCTTGTATTCTGTCGTCGTGTCCGCGAGGAACACGTCGAGCGTGGGCGTGATCCCGGTCCGATCGGTGCGTCGATAGGTGAATGCCATCTCCACCCCGGTCGGCGAGAAGTCCTCCAACGTGATGAAGCTCGGCCCGCCCGCGTTGGTGGTGCTGGGCGGCTGCGTGTCCGGCCCGAAGCGGTTCTCGTAGAGCTGCACCTCGGCGCCAGAGCTGGTGAGAGCGGTGACGGAGTTGCCTTCGAACCAGAAGTCGAACGGGCTGCCTGCGGCCACGCTGGCGGGGGCGTCGAAGCCGAGATCCTGGGCGGAGTCGGCTTCCTCCAGGTCTACGGCGCGGCGTCCCGGGTCGTCGTTGACGGTGCCGTCAGCGAGGCGGCGCTCGTCGATGTGCCAGATGAGCATGCCGCCGTTGAGCGGAATCGGGTTGCCCTCCTCGTCCAGCACCGGATCGCCCGTGCCGTCGCGCAGGAGCCCGCCGGGCAGCGCCCAGTCGTAGTTGTCCACCGCGACCACCACGCCGCCGACGAAGCCGTCGATGGATGTCACGCCGTCGAAGTCGTCGTCGCCATTCTGCACGCGTTGTTCGACGATGGCGCCGTCCTGCCAGACCTGGAGCACGAGGCCGTCGCCTTCCGGATCACGGTGTCGGGTCTCGACGAGGAAGTACTCCACGTCCGAGATGGGCACCCG
This sequence comes from Bacteroidota bacterium, assembly GCA_009908885.1. Lineage (GTDB taxonomy): Bacteria > Bacteroidota > Rhodothermia > Rhodothermales > JAAAOL01 > JAAAOL01. The sequence goes on from JAAAOL010000145.1 coordinate 12,478, forward strand.
CGCCACGTCGGATCCATCGGACAGGCTCGCGGCTCGGAGCGAGACGGTCTGCGCCTCGGCCCCGTCCACTTCCTGCGGCGTGGTCCAGCCCAGAAACTGCTTCGTCCACGCGCTCGGCTCCGGCGGGAAGAGCCCGCGAAAGGCGAAGATGCCATTCGGGTCCATCAGCCCAAACGTGCCGATGGCCGTCTCGCCCGTCTCGGTGTTGAACAGATCCGGCACGCCCAGGGCGTTGAAGAAGCTGGCGGCCAGCAGCCCGTTAATCGATAGCTCCAGCAAGAACGGTTCATCGACCACGAAGTTGGTACCCTGCCGCGTCTCGGTGCGGGGGATGATGAGCGTGTTGGTGACGGGCAGTCCGTTGAGCGTCAGGTCCGTCCCCACCGCCTCGGCGAACGTGCGTCCGGCCAGCGACAGGGACGGCAGGTCCTGCGGCGTCTTGTCCAGCGTCGTGCCGATGAGTTCCACGTCACGCCCGACGCCAGCGTGTAACAACACGAAGACGGTCGTCTCTGGATCGAACGACGCCCCATCGAAGGCGACGTCTTCATCCGCGCGGGTCCAGGCCTCACGAATCAGGGCGTACAACTTGGCGCGTTCTTCGGGGCTGTCGGCATCCGGGCCGGTGGGGCTGTATGCGGCCATTTTCTGGCTGACGCGCACCACCTCAGGCACGAGGTGCGTCTGCACCTGCGTCTGCCCGTCGGAGACGCGGTCGACGTAGTGCTCTAGAAAGGACAGGTGGGCCTCGAAGTAGGCGGCGTCGTGGGGCAGCGGGTCGACCGCGGGGGTGAGGCCGTCGTCGAAGAGCGCTCCCTCGAAGGTGCCGTCGCCGGTGGTGAAGCGCGTCGTGTCCGGCTGAAACTCGACCCGCAGCGCGATCACGTCGTACTGCGCCGCCGCAGGGTTCTGCACCGGGACGGGCTGGGCCTGCACCGCACCGCCAGCCATCAGCAGCCCGGCCAGCACCACCAGCATCGTCCACGGCTTCCCGCGGCACCACGCCCTATTCATCGTCGGCACGTCGTCTCCCCTCTTCCTGAAATGCCGCGGGGAGCATGACCGTGCCGGAGTGAGCCACGCCCACACGCTCATGCTCCCCGCGTTCATCGACCCACGGATTGCCGCTCGCAGGCTACTTCTGGAAGTCGATGAGCAGCGAAAAGCGCATCGTGTTCGACAGCGGGTGGTTCTCCTCCAGCGCGTAGATGTAGGAGAAGTCGACGCCCACGATGTTGTAGCGCAGGCCCGCGCCGAAGGTCAGGAACTGACGGTCGCCGAAGTTGGGGTTCTCGTAGAAGTACCCGCCGCGCAGCGCGAACAGTTGGTTGTACCAGTACTCCGCGCCGGCCCCGATCGTCATCTGCTCGATGGCGCTCAGCGACTTGTACGCCGTCTCGCCGTCCTCACAGCTCTGCCGCGTGCCCGGGCACACGTCGATGGTCGACCACGAGGAGAAGATAGCTTCATAGAACGGATCGGACTCGAAGGTGCACGTCGTCGGGTCGGACGGGTCTTCGCAGCTCTGCGTCTGGTTGACGAGCATCTTGTTGAAGTCCAGCGCCAGCGTCAACTGGTTGAACTCGTCCAGGTCGAACGACAGCGCCTGCCCGATGCGGATGTTGGTCGGAATCGGGTCGGCCTGCTCGCTATCCGAGTACTGAATCTTGGGCCCCATGTTGGCGAGATTCACGCCGACATTATAACTGGCGTCCACGCTACCCAGCGAGAAGCTCGGCGAGCGGTAGAGCGCGGCCAGGTCGAAGCCCGCCGTGACGCCCGGATTGGTCTCCTGCGCGCCCACGTCTACCTGCGCAAGGTTGGAATAGATAACCCGGAGGCCCGTGCCCAGCGCCAGATTGTCCGTCACGTTGAAGCCATACGAGAGGCCTGTCGCGAGGTCATACGACTTGAACGAGCCGCAAGCATTGTTCTGGGCATCGCGGCACTCGTGCTCGCCCAGGAACAGGTAGGTCACGTGTGCGCCGAAGGTGCCGAGGCCGTCCACGTGATGCTTGCCAACGAGGTATTCGTAGAACAGGCCCGCGTTGAACTCCGGCAGCCAGTTGGAGTGCGTGACGGCGATCTCGGTACCCCGCTGAAAAGCGAGGCCGGCCGGGTTCCAGAAGATGGCATTGGCGTTATCGCTGAGGGCGGCACCCGCGTTCCCCATGCCCGCCGAGCGGCTGTCCGGCTCGATCATCAAAAAGACGACCGCCGAGCTTCCGATCTGGGCGTGGGCCTCCCGGGGCTGGGTCGCGGTGAGGAGCAGAACGGCCAGCAGCGCCAGCGCGCCCACTCGTAGATTGAGGATGTGGGTCATGGATGGAAGTAGACGCTTCATGACGAATATCGGGTCGATGCTAGGGTCGTGGTAACCTACGAAACGCCGTAGCGTTTAACAGACTGTTTCCTTTGAGATTAGGTGGATTTAAGGGACCGCCCGCCAGCAACTCAGCGGACGACCGCGAGGCGTTCGAGACGTTCGGAGACGTGCCGCTCGCCGTCGAGGCCGTCGACTTCAACGCGCAGCTTGTACAGATAGATGCCGGGCGCCAGCCGGTCGAAGTCGTCGTCCAGGCCGTCCCAGACGATCTGCGTCGGGCCGCCTTCCAGCAGCAGGTCGCGCTCCAGCGTGGCGACGGGCCGCCCGCTGAGCGAGTAGATGCGCACCTGCACCGCGGCGGCGGTCCCGAGCGGCTGGTTGTGCTCGAAGACGAAGCGCGTCGGGCCGGTCGTGGGGTTCGGGTAGTTGAATACGTTGGCCAGTTCGAGGTCTCCGGCGTCGGAGACGACGAGGTCGACCTCTGCCGTACCCGAGTTGTTGAGCACATCCCACGCGCGGACGGTCAGCGTATGCGGCCCGGGCGACAGCGGCTCCTCGAACGTGTATTCCACCCGCCCGCGCTGGTACGAGTCTTCTTCGCTCTCGTACAGGTCGCCGATGTCGATGGCGTTCTGCTCGTCGCCGTCCACGATGAGCAGCATCTCGTGTCCCACCCCGGCGCCGACGGTGTTGATCCCGCTATCGTCGTACAGGTCGATCAGGACGCGTGGCTGCGGCGGCGTGAGCCCTCCGGAGACGAAATTGTCGCTGTTGACATAGAGGTCGATGGCCGGCCCGGTGTCGTCGTCCGGGGGGTTCTCCGCCGTCCCGCCGACGACCACGTTCTCGGTGAAGCCGAAAGCCTGCGTCCCACTGGAGGCGGCATACGCTGAGATGCGCCCTGGCTGGTCGCTGTACGAGATGTCCTTCGGCACGACAAACGTCGCCTCGAATTGCCCGCCCTCGGCCTGGACGCGGCCCCGCCAGATCAGGTCTTCGCGGACGAAGTAGTACGGCCGATCACGGAGCAGGCTCACGAACTCGGGATCGATCTGCACCTGCCGCCGGGCATCCAGGATCGACACGTTGACGGTGCCGTCGAACGTCGGATCGAGCTGGCCGTCCAGGGTCTGCACTTCGCCCTGAAGCGTCAGCCGGTCGAGGGCCCGGATCTGGGCCGTCTGCTCGTCCACCGGCGTGTCGTTGACCGAGGTGACGACCGTCTTGCGCGGGGGCAGGCCGAGCCGCATCGTCGGGTCGCCCAGCAGGTTGAACTTGCGGTTGTTGCCTTCGATGCCCACCTCGGTGTTTTTCGTCAGGCGCAGCGCGTCGCCGAGGCGGAGCGGCAGGCCCTCGTCGTCGCGGCGGAACAGGTCTTCGTTGAGCTGCCGGTTGAGGCCGACGTTGAGCGACGTGGTGCCGCCGCGCGTGTACACGGTCCGCACCGTCGTTAGCAGCGCGATAGCGCCGCCCTGCTCGTTGAGCATCAGCTCTTCGGCGCCGCTCTGCTCGCCCGCCAGGTCCCAGCGCCCGAACGAGCACGTGGCAGTGATGAAGACCGGCATCCGGTCGCCGTTGTCCAGCGTGCGGGCATCCTCGCGGGTGAACACCTCTTCCTGCGCCAGCCCGAACTCGCCGCCGTGCCCGCTGTAGTTGGCCACCAGCACGCCCTCTCGCAAGGACGCCATCACGTCGCTCTTGGCCCCCGGGATGCGCCAGCCGTTCAGAAAGACGCGCGGGTAGGAAATGGCATATACTTTCTGCTGGTTCAGGCTCGGTTCGACGGCGTCGACCTGCTGCGCGGCCACTTCGATGTTCTGCGTGTGGAGGTCAGGACTCCGCTCCAGCGTCGCACTCTGCCCGTTGAAGCCGTCGTCGGCGATGAAGAGATAGCGCGACCGCCAGGCGCCGTAGTTGGACGGATCCTCGTACCGTCGAATTTTATCGACCATCCTCTGGGCCTCCGTCAGCGACTGCACGGGCATCCGGCCGATGCCGATGTCGACGCGCTCCTCCAGCGGGCCGGGTGAGGTGTAGAAGGTGTAGACCCAGCGCCCTTCGATCGGGTCGAGCAGGCCGAAGTAGTCGTCACTCGTGTAGGAGCGGTCCGGGTCGAAGGATTCCTCCGTCTGGTACGGCGGCAGCCAGTTGGTGAGCGCGGGCGGCTCCTGCCCCAGCTGGCGGTAGTTGTAGTGGCCGTCCCCCATGAGGAGGGCGTAGCGAAGGGCCGGGTCGTCGCCGGGGCCGCGGTCGTACAGGAAGCGGAAGTAGTCGCGGATCGCACGCGGGTCCATCTGCCCGCCGGAAAACTCGTTGTAGATCTGCTCGACCTGCGTCACCTGCACGGTCATGCCGTCGCGCTGGCGGCGATGCTCGGCGAGGGCCTGGGCGGCCTCCTGAAAGGCGGCGGGTGTCACGATGACGAACTCGGGAAACTGGGCAATGCCATGCAGATTCTGCGGCGGGACGCGGCAGGCCCCGTCGGGACAGAGCGCCTCGGCGTCCAGCGACCGGACGGCTGCTTCGGTGAAGGCCAGGATCTCGCGCGGCTGGGTCGTGTCCGCGGCGGCGACCTCCACGCGGTAGCCGTTGCCGTCGGGCTGCACGCCCAGGCGGCGGACGTCG
>JAAAOL010000284.1 GCA_009908885.1 Bacteroidota bacterium
CATTGCACCCACCCACACGATCGCTGCGGACTAACGGAGGCTCTACTTACATGCGTTCACCGATACGTGCTCTCGCCACCCTGCTCCTGCTCACCCTCATCACCGCCGCCCCGGCCCTCGGGCAGCAGCCCACGGCGTGGGTCAACGAGCTACATTACGATAATGATGGTGGAGATACGGGAGAATTCATCGAGGTTGTCGTCGAAGAAGGCTTCACCGACCTCGCCGATCTGTCTGTCGTATTCTACAACGGAAGCAACAGTCAGGAATACGATTCCGAGTCCTTAGACAACTTCGACGTCGGCACGACCACCAATGGGTTCACCATCTATTCTGCGCTCATTAGTGGCATTCAGAATGGTGCGCCCGACGGCTTCGCGTTGTGCTACAGCGGCAGTCCGATCCAGTTTTTAAGCTATGAAGGCACGTTCACGGCCAGCGGTGGCTGCGCCGATGGCGTCTCTAGCACCGACATCGGCGTCTCAGAAGAGGAAGGCGTCGACACCCCAGAAGGCGCTTCCCTGGGCCTTGAAGGCACCGGGTCTGCCTACGAGGACTTCACGTGGACGACCTTCGAGACCAACTCGCGTGGTGACGTGAATGCGGGACAGACGTTGGAGGGCGAGGGTGGGCCTCCGCCAGCCCTTCCCCTGCTGCTCAGTGAGATCGTCGTGACGCCGACGGGTGGGGAATTCGTCGAGATCTACAACCCGAACGACGTCGCGGTCGACCTATCGAACGTCTACCTCACCGACGCCACCTTCGCGCCCGGCGGCACCTTCTACTACAACATCGTCACTGGAAGTGACGCCGGTGGCGGCGGCTTTGCCGACTTCCACGCCCGCTTTCCGGACGGCGCCTCGATCGGTCCCGACGAGTTCCAGACCATCGCCATGGCGGGCGCCGAGGACTTCTCCGCCGAATATGGCGAGAATCCGACGTATGAACTGTTCGAGAACGCGCCCGGCAAGACGAACGACCCGACGGTGCCCGACATGCGGGAAGCGCTCCCCGGCTCGATCAACGACCAGGGCGGGCTGACCAACGGCGGCGAGGTCGTCGTCCTGTACAAGTGGGACGGCACCTCCGACCTCGTTCAGGACCTGGACTATGCCGTCTGGGGCGACAAGAATGAGGCCGTCGACAAGACAGGCGTCTCCATCGACGGTCCCGATGCCGACAGTGACGCCTCGGACTACGCGCCGGACACGCCCGTTGCCGATCAGGAGGTGGTGAGCAATGACGGCCACAGTGATGGCAGCGCCTTCCACCGCGTCGACTTCGAGGAAGGCACGGAGACCACCACCGGCGGTAACGGCATCGACGGCAACGACGAAACGTCCGAAAACCTGTCTGAGACGTGGGAGGTGCTTCCGGTCACCCCCGGGGAAGGCCCGCCCAGCGAGCCCCCCGCCGTCCCGTCGCTCGTCATCAACGAGATCGACTACGATCAGCCCGGTGGCGACGACGCTGAGTTCATCGAGATCCTGAACACGGGCGATGCCCCGGTCAACCTGGGCGGCGTCGACCTCGTGCTCGTCAACGGCAGCAACGGCACCACCTACGACACCATTCCGCTGAATGACACGGAGTTGGATCCGGGCGCGTACTACGTGCTCTGCGGGAATGCCGCGAACGTGGACAATTGCGCGCAGCAGGACATCAGTTCCGTCCAGAACGGCAGCCCCGATGCAGCGGCGCTCGTCGTGAGCGGCGGCCTGCTGAAACTGCAGCAGCAGACGATCATCGACGCCGTCAGCTACGAGGGCAGCGTGCCCGGCTTCGTGGAAGGCACCGGCACGACAGCAGCCGATAACAACAGCGACGTGCTCATCAGCCTCTCGCGCTTCCCCGATGGCGCGGACACGGACGACAACGACGCCGACTTCAGCGTCCGCTGCGCATCGCCGGGCATCGAGAACTTCGAGGTGGCGACGGACTGCGAGAATACGGGCCCGCCCGGTGGCGCCGGAACCGCGACGCTGGCCAACGTGACCGGCGGATCTCCGCTGAGCGGCACCGACATTTTCGACCGCAACAGCACGCAATCCCTGGAGGTCACCGTCCAGAATGACGCCGTAGGCAAGACGCAGCAGGCCGTGCTGGAGCGCGTCTCCATCATGGTGCCTGCCGCCTGGGGCGTGCCGACCGTATCGACGGGCGATCTGTCCGGCGCGGGCTTCAGCGGCGCCTCGGTATCCGTCGACGGACAGACGATCGAGATCACCGGCGCCAGTGTCTCCGGGGCAGATACGGGAACGCTGACCCTCAGCGGCCTGACGACGCCCAACCCGACCGCCGTCACGGATGACGGGACGTACGTCTTCGAGGTGCAGACCGCCGGCCCCGGCCAGAGCCTGGCTCCCATCGGGTCATCCCCGACGGCGTTCGTGATCATTCCGGTCGCCAACCTGCGCGACATCGACGCGGACGGCAACACCGTGGACGGGGGCGACGTCGTGGCCATCGAGGTCGTCTCCTCGGTGAGCGACGGCGTGTTTTCCACGCAGGACCTGATCGCCTACGGGCAGGATGCCACGGCAGGGATCGGCTTCTTCGTCAACGACGCGCTGCCGACCTTTACGGAAGGCAACACCTTCGTCGTGAAAGGCCCGGTCAGCCAGTTCAACGGATTGACACAGCTCCAGCCGGATCCCAGCGACATCATCGGTCTCGGGACAGTGGGCCCGCTGAGCCCGTCGACCCTCACCATCGCGCAGATCCTGGCCGACGCGGAGAACCTGGAGGGGCAGCTCCTCAACATCAACGGCGTCCAGATCACGGGCGGCCCGGGCGATCCGACGTTCCAGGGCAACACGAATTACACCGTCAGCGATGGCACCGCGTCGATCGAGTTCCGCATCGATGCCGACACCGACCTCGTGGGCACGCCGCTGCCGAATGGCGAATTCAACCTCTTCGCCATCCTGGGGCAGTTCGATCCCAGTTCGCCCCGGCTGGAGGGCTATCAGCTGCTCCCCCGCCGCGTCGAGGATCTCTTCTTCGGGGCCCCCGGGCAGACCACGGTGCAGTTCAGCCGCGCCAGCGGATACACCATCGAAGGCGGCACGGCC
>JAAAOL010000541.1 GCA_009908885.1 Bacteroidota bacterium
TCTCTGGTCACGAACGCTATCGGACCTTTTCACGATACTGCTCGCTGCTGACGGTCGCAAGGCGCATCGGCAGGCCTTCTCTGCGTCCCCCGCCACGAGGGCGACGGGCAGAACGTCCAGTGGACGACGCACCCGGAGTTGTGCGAGCGCTTCGATGCCCTGCTCGCACGGCTGCGGTAGCTCGGCGGTTTGTCCCACCGCGTCGCCCACACGCTGCCGGTTTGTGCACGCAATTACGTATGGTAGAGTAGCCCCCGCCGTCTCCTCCACGACCGCTTGCCATGCCGCTCTCCCGACTCAACCACGACACCATCCCCACCATCACCGGTTTCGCCTTCGGCGGCGCGGGCCTGCTTATGCTGCTCGGCGGGCTCGTCATGGTCTTCAGCGACCCGGCGGGCTTCGCCCTCATCGCCTTCGGCCTCGTGTTCATCGGCGGTGGGTACCTCGCGCACCGCCTCTTCCGTACGCCAGAGGGCCAGAAGGCCGTCACGGTGGATGCGTACGCGTATGACTATGAACGACCGCTGGGCGTGCAGGGGACGCGCAGCCGCTCCACGCAGATTTACGTGGACGAGGACGCGACGGAGGAAGAGGTCGAGGCCCTCCGGCGCGCGTGGCTCCGCGAACAGTGGGCCGACCGCCCGGACTGGGTCGAGGGGCGAATCGTGGACCAGCACGCACGCGGTGGCACAACGCGGTACGTCGGCGCCGTCGTGTGGACCGTCTTCGCCCTCGCCCTGATCGGCGGCTTCATGCTCTGGGGCGATCCGCCGTGGCTGCTGCTGGCGCTTCCGGCGGGCGTGGCGCTGGTGCTGATCGTCCTCGGCGTGCGCGACTACCTGCGGCAGCGCAAGTTCGGAGCGAGCTACTTTCAGATGGACGCGACCCCGGCGGTGCTCGGCGAGCGGCTCACCGGCACAGTGGAGACGGGCGTCCTGGCGCGGAACGGTCCTGACGACGGCTTCACCGTGCGCCTGGCCTGCCGCGACCGCTACGAAGAGCGCGACAGCGACGGCGACCGCCACCTGCGCGTCACCACGCTCTGGGAAAGCGAGCCGCAGCAGGTTCGCCCCCGCACCGCTCCCGGCCTACCGCGCCGCCTCGACGTCCCCGTCGCCCTCGACCTGCCTGCCGACGCCCCGCCGACGACCCTCGGCAGCCGTAGCGAGGGCATCGTCTGGGACCTGACGGTCTCTGCCGACGTGCCGGGCCTGGACTACGGCGCCACGTTCCGCCTGCCGGTCGTGCCGCCATCGACCGCAGAGGCCTTCCAGGAAGCTGCCGACCCGACGCGCAGCTGATACCGGTGTCGCCTGGCGGGGGGCGTATCGCTACGTGGTGCGTATTGCGTGATGCGTGAAACCAAATCCGGCTGCACCATGGTGGTATGACGTAGCCCCGCGAGGCCGGATTTGGGGGTGGACGGGTGTAGGTGTAGACGTATGGACGTGACGCTCCTCTACCCCTTCAACCGTTCAACCCTCCATACACCAACTCATGAACCGGAGTTGGTAAAATGCGTGATAAGGCGCTGATGGAGCGATGGCCCTTCCCCATCACGGACCACGCACCACGACAGGCGACGTCCAGACATCACCCATCTGCGTCAGGCTTATGCCGGAGGCGCGTAGTGCCCGAGTTGCTGCAATCCGGTGAGCGTGTCCCACTCAGCCCACGCCTCCGCGATGCGCCCGCCCTCCAGGCGGTAGATGGCGAGGTACTCGGACACCATCCGCTTGCCCGACGGTGGATAGGGCCCCATCGGTCCCTGCTGCGTGCCCTCGAACCGATGCCGCGCCGCCACCCGGTCTCCTTCGGCAACGAGGTCTTCGATCTGCTCGTGCGCGTCGGGAAAGGTCTCGAACTCCTGCTGGAGAAAGGCCTTCAACGCATCCCGGCTGCGCACGGGCGGCGGACCGGCGGCATAGCTGTGCCGCTTGAAGTCGGGCGCAACCAGCGCTTCCAGCCGACCCCAGTCCTGCGCGTTTATCGCGGCCACGAAGGCGCGGACGACCGCTTTGTTCGCATCGGGAGACATCACGGGAAGAGGGCGTATTTCAGGAGACAGCGCAAGCCGGGCCAGGGTCATCCATCCGAGGTCTGAGTCTCAGCACGGCGCTCGGTCGCTTCGTCGAGCACCTGCCGCAGCCCGGCGATCAGCGGGTCCGCCGAGGTGTACTGCGTGCCGTACGTCAGGTTGAACCGGTAGTCGAAGTCGTCCGGGTTCTGCCCCTGCGTGTGCTGCAGAATCGTCTCCAGCTTGTCCAGCGCTTTGGCGAGCCGGGCCTCCGGGGTAGCGGCAGCCTCGTACTCGTCCCACAAGTCGATGATTTCATCCTGCAGCGTCTGCGAGAGCGGCGCGAGGAGATGCTGCAAATCTGCCCGTTCCTGCGCCGCCTTGTCCTCGTCGTCGTCCTGCTCGGGCGCGGGCACGTCGCCCTGGAGGGCTTCGCCGAGGTCGTGGATGATGCACATCTTCAGCAGGCGGGTCTCGTCGACGTCCGGGTAGTGCGGGGCCAGCACGACGGCCATGAGGCAGAGCCGCCACGTGTGCTCGGCGACGCTCTCCTGGCGGCCCTCGGAGGTGAAGGCGGTGCGCATCGTGTTTTTCAACCGCTCGGCCTGCTGCAGAAAGCGCAGCACGCCCGCGAGATCTACCGATGAGGATGCCATGCGAAAAGGGAGTCGGGATCCTGAATCGTCGAAATGGACCGGCCCGCTACCACCGGGCGCGCCGAGCTCACTCCGCAACCACGGCGTAGCGGTGCTGCACGAGCCCGTTCGGGAAGGACCGGGTATCGAGAAGCTGCAAACGGACGTCATGCGGCAACGGTCCGAAGAGGGGAAGGCCCTCGCCGAGCAGCACCGGCACGACGGTGATCGTGAGCCGCTGGATCAGCCCGTCGGCCAGAAAGCGCTGGATGGTGCGCCCGCCATCGACGTACGCGTGGGTCAGGCCCCGATCCGCGAGGCGCTGCAGAATCTCGCGCGGCGGCCCCGCCATCCGTTCGACGGACGCGTCCTGCTCCTCCGGCTGCTCGATGGACCGATGGCTCAGCACGACGACCGGCGTCTCATACGGCCACGCGCCGAAGCTCAGGACCGTCTCGTACGTGTGGCGCCCCATCACGAGCACGTCGACGGTGTCCATGAAAGCCTGGTAGCCGTAGTCCTCGTCGGTCCCGTCCGGAGTCGGCAGCCAGTCGATGGCGCCGTCCTCACGGGCAATGAAGCCGTCCAGGCTGGTGGCGATGAAGACGGAGGCGTTCATATTCGGGAGATGCGTCCTCTCCCCAACGGCGTCACTCCTCGAAGCGGTAGACGCCGTGGATGCCGTCGAGCCGCTTGATGCGTTCCATGAGGCGGCGGAGGTGCTGGAGGTCGCTCACGTACAGCGTGATCGTGCCCTCGAAGATGCCGTCCTCAGCGTCGACGGTGATCGAGCGGATGTTGGTCTTGAGGTTGCGCGAGATGACGGTCGTGATGTCGCTCACGATGCCGACGCGGTCTTCGCCCATGATGCGGAGCGCGGCGATGAACTGTACGTCTTTCTGGCGGCTCCACTCCACCGGCACCACGCGGTCCGGGTAGTTGATGAGCAGGTGCGGCGCGTTGCTGCAGTTGGCCCGGTGGATCTTGATCGCCCCCGCCTTGCTCACGTAGCCGAAGACCTCGTCGCCCGGAATCGGGTTGCAGCAGGGCGCGTAGACGGTGGCGATGTCCGTGTGCAGCTCGCCGTCGATCTTGAGGGCGGGCTGCCCGGAGGACTGCGCCGCATCGACGAAGCTCTCGTACTGGAGCTGGAGCGGCTGGTCGTCCTCCTCGTCCTGCTGCTGCGCCGCCTCGCCCTTCCGGATCGCCTCCACCAGCTCGTCGGCATCGAAGAGGCCGGTGCCGATCTCGTAGAACATCTGCTGCGTGTTCGGAAACTTGAGCTTGGAGGCGTAGCGGTGCAGGTCCTGCTCGTCCACCTCCAGCCCGGCGCGCCCGGCCTTCTTCTCCCACACCTCGCGGCCCAGCGTGACGGCCTTGCGGCGCTTCTCGTTGATGTGATGGCGGATGCGGCTGCGCGCCTTGTGCGTCACCACGAAGCGCATCCAGTCCGGGTTGGGCGACTGCTTCTTGGACGTGATGATCTCCACCTGGTCGCCGCTCTTCAGCTTGTGCGAGAGCGGCACCATCTTGCCGTTCACCTTGGCGCCGATGCACTGGTTGCCGACTTCCGTGTGCACCTGATAGGCGAAGTCGACCGGCGTGGCGGCGGCGGGGAGCGTCATCAGATCGCCCATCGGCGTGAAGACGTAGATCTCCTCGTCGTACAGGTTGAGGCGGAAGTCGCGCACGAACTCGGTGGCGTGCTCCGGCTCGGGATTTTCCATCAGCTCGCGCACCCAGGAGAGGAGCTGCTCCATCTCCTCGTCGCTTCGCTCCACGCCCTCTTTGTACTTCCAGTGCGCGGCCACGCCCCGCTCGGCGATCTCGTGCATCTCCTGCGTCCGGATCTGCACCTCCACGCGGCGCCCTTCCGGCCCCAGCACCGTCGTGTGGAGGCTCTGATAGCCGTTCGACTTGGGCACCGAGATGAAGTCGCGGAAGCGCTCCGGCAGCGGCTTGTAGAGGTCCGTGATGATGGAGTAGACGCGCCAGCAGTCCTCTTTACCCTGCTTGCCCTCGCTCTGGAGCACGATGCGGATGGCGAAGAGGTCGTAGATCTCCTCCAGCGGCTTGTTCTGCCGCCGCATCTTGCGGTAGATGGAGTGGATGTTCTTGGCCCGCCCGTAGATGTCGAACGCGAAGCCGTCCTCTTCGAGCTGCGCCTGGAGCGGTCCGACGAACTGGGCGATGTAGGCGTCGCGCTCGCCCTTCGAGGCTTTCAGCCCCTTGACGATTTCGTAGTAGCCGTCCGGGTCGATGACGCGGAGCGACAGGTCTTCCAGCTCGCTCTTGATGTTGAACAGGCCGAAGCGGTGCGCCAGCGGGGCGAACAGGTCGCGCGTCTCGCTGGCGATCTTGAGCTGCTTGCGGCGCGGCAGCGAGCCGATGGTGCGCATGTTGTGAAGCCGATCCGCGAACTTGACCAGGATCACGCGGATGTCCTCCGCCATCGAGAGCATCAGCTTGCGCACGTTCTCCGCCTTGCCCAGCTCGCGGCTGGCGAAGACGCCTTCGATCTTCGTCAGCCCGTCGATCATGATGCCCAGGTTCTCCCCGAACTCCTCGCGGATGAAGTCGAGTGAGAACTCGGTGTCTTCCACCACGTCGTGCAGCAGCGCCGCCGCCACGCTCATGTCGTCGAAACCGATGTCGCGGGCGACGATGAGGGCCACCTCCAGCGGGTGGGAGATATACATCTCGCCCGAGGCGCGGCGGTCGTTGCGGTGGGCCCAGTAGCTGAGCCGAAAGGCCCGCCGGATCATGTCCTCGTCGACGACGGCGATGTGCTCGTGGCACGCGTCGAGCAGCTCCTGGAGCTTCTCTTCGAACTTCGGCTCGACGTCGATGTCTGCGTCCTGAAGTATGGCTGACGCCTGAATCATGAACTGCGGGTGCCCGGTGGGACGGTGATCGGCTACTGTGTTGTACTCGCCATGGGGCGCGGGTTTCCGACCGCCGCAGCGTCCATACGAAAGGGCGCCCCCGCTCGCGGCGAAGGCGCCCTCGTATCGTGTAGTCTTGATCGCGCGCGATTGCGCGTCCGACGAGCGCGGGTTAGCTGTCCTTCTTGTCGTCCTCGTCGGTCGCTTCCGGCTCGTCGGCGGCGGCTTCCGGTTCCTCAGCGGCTGCCGCTTCGGTCGCCTCTTGCGCCTCGTCGGCCGCTTCGGGCTCGATGCCCTGCGGGGCGTCCTCGGTGCGCTCCTGGACGGGCTCGGCCTGCGCGTCGTCCACCGGCGTCTCGACGGCCTCGGTAGCCGCGCCTGCCTTCATCGCGTCGTCCGGCGTGACGCTCTGGTCCTCGACCTCGGTGGTCGTGGTCGTCGGCTGGGCTTCTTGCGTCTCGGCCTGCGTGCCGCCGCGTTTGCGCCGCCGCCGGCCCTTGCCGCTGCCGCGCCGCGTCCGGCTCCGGCTGCGTCCACCGCCGGTCTCGGGCTGCACGTCGTTGTAGTCCACCAGTTCGATCATGGCGAGTTCGGCGCCGTCGCCCGCCCGCATGCCGAGCTTGACGATGCGCGTGTAGCCGCCGGGGCGGTCGCCCACCTGCACGGCCACCTCGTTGAAGAGTTCGCTGACGGCCTCCTTGCTGCGCAGGTGGCGGAAGACCTGGCGGCGGTTGTGGGGCGTGTCCTCCTTCGAGCGGGTGATCAGCGGCTCGACGAACGGGCGGAGCGCCTTCGCCTTCGGCACCGTCGTGCGGATGCGCTTGTGCTTGATCAGCGCGCTGGAGAGCGCCGCCAGCGTCGACGCGCGGTGCCCTTTGCCACGGCCCAGCTTATGTCTCTTGCGTTGGTGTCTCATAGCTCCTCGGTTGCGGGGTGCGGGTTACGGGTGCGGGTCCAGTCGAAACCCACAACGCGAAACGCGCAGCCAATTAGCTCTTGACTTCTTCGATGTACTTCTCGACGTCCATGCCGAACTCGAGACCGCGGTCGGCGAGCACCTCGATCAGCTCCTGCAGCGACTTGCGCCCGAAGTTGCGGAATTTCAGCATCTCGGACTCCTCGCGCCGCACCAGGTCGCCGATGTTCTTGATGTTGGCAGCCTTGAGGCAGTTGTGCGCCCGCACGGACAGGTCCAGTTCGTCGACCGGCTGCGCCAGCAGCTCGCGGACGCGCTGCACCTCGGCGTCCACCTCCTGCTCCTCTTCGACCGGCTGCGGCTCGCTGTCCATCTTGATGAACAGGTTGACGTGGTCGCGCATGATCGCGGCGGCCTGGGCCAACGCATCTTCAGCCGAGATGGAGGCGTCCGTCTCGACCTCGATGTCCAGCTTCTCGTAGTCGATCTTCTGCCCCACGCGCGTCGGCTTGACCTTATACTGCACGTTCTTGATCGGGGTGAAGATGGCGTCGATGGCGATGACGCCGATGGGGTCGTCCGAGCGCTTATTCTCTTCGCCCGGCACGTAGCCGCGCCCGCGCTCCAGGCGCAGGTCGACCGAAAACTTGGCGTCTTCGTCCAGCGTGGCGATGTGGTGGTCGGGGTTGAGCACCTCGAACTCACTCGTCGCCTCGGCGATGTCGGCGGCGGTCCACTCGCCGGGGCCGGTCATCGTCAGGTGCACCGTGCCTTCGGCGTCCGTGTCTTCGGTCCGGAAGCGGACCCCCTTCAGGTTCAGGATGATGTCGGACACATCCTCCGACACACCCGGAACCGTCGAAAACTCGTGCTGCACGCCTTCGATCTTGACGGCGGTGATGGCCACGCCTTGCAGCGAGGACAGCAGCACGCGTCGCAGGGCGTTGCCGATGGTCACCCCGAAGCCGCGCTCTAACGGTTGAATCGTAAAGCGCCCGTGGGTGTCCGAAGCCTCGTCCATATGGACGCCGTCCGGCATCTGAATTCCGTATATGCTCATATCCGCCCGATAAATCCTTAGAATGCTCCGATAACTCGTGCCTGCGGCTCTGGCGAGGCGCCCGGTTACTTCGAGTACAGCTCGACGATCAGCTGCTCGTTGATGTTTTCCGGAATGTCCGTCCGCTCCGGGTAGTCCAGAAACTTGCCCTGCATCTGCTGGCGGTCGAACTCCAGCCAGGGGAAGCTGCGGCGATGCCGCTCGACGTTGTCGCGCACCACCTGGAGGCGCCGGCTGCGCGGCCTGACGGCCACGATGTCGCCCGGGCTCAGCTGGAACGACGGGATGTCGACGATGCGGTCGTTCACCATGACGTGCCCGTGGTTGACGAGCTGGCGCGCCTGGCGCCGCGTGGCGCCGATGCCGAAGCGGAAGACGGTGTTGTCGAGGCGGGCCTCCAGGAAGCGCAGCAGGTTCTCACCCGTGACGCCCCGCTTACTCGCGGCCTTGTCGAACAGGTTGTGGAATTGCTTCTCCAGCAGCCCGTAGGTGTAGCGGGCCTTCTGCTTCTCCTTCAGCTGGACGGCGTACTCGCTCTCGCGGCGGCGGCGTCCCCGGCCGTGCTGGCCGGGCGGGTACGGCTTCCGCTCCAGGGCCTTGCTGGGACCAAAGATCGGCTCCTTGAACCGCCGTGCAACTTTCTGTTTGGGGCCTCTATATCGAGCCATATTTCGATCTTGGATTGGGGATTGTCGATTTTGGATTGGACGCTAGTCGATGCCCGTCAATCCAAAATCTGAAATCAGAAATCTAAACTGGTTAGACGCGGCGGCGCTTCGGCGGCCGGCAGCCGTTGTGCGGGATGGGCGTCACGTCGCGGATGGTGGCGATCTCCAGCCCGACGGCGTCCAGCGCCCGGATGGCGGACTCGCGCCCGGAGCCAGGGCCTTTCACGTAGACGTCCACGCGGCGCAGGCCGAGGTCGTGCGCCTCCCGGGCGGCAGCGGTGGCCGCCATCTGCGCGGCGTACGGCGTGCTCTTCCGGCTGCCCTTGAAGCCTTCCTTGCCCGCACTCGACCAGGAGATACAGTTCCCGTACTGGTCGGTCAGGGTGATGATGACGTTGTTGAAGGTGGCCCGGATGAACGCCATGCCGTTCGATTCGACGACGACGTTCTTCTTCCGAACGGTGCGGCTTCCGCGACCTCTTCTACGCTGCTGTCTTTTCGCCATAATGTGTATGCTATCCTTGGTAGCGGCCAGCGGGGCGGCTCGCATTTCGAACCGTACCGACCGGCGCCTGCGACGGGGAACGGGGGCTTACTTCCGGGGGGCCTTCTTCTTGCCAGCCACCGTCTTCTTGCGGCCCTTGCGGGTGCGCGCATTGGTACGGGTGCGCTGGCCACGCACGGGCAGTCCGCGGCGGTGCCGCAGCCCCCGATAGCAGCCGATGTCCATCAGCCGCTTGATGTTCATCTGCACTTCCGACCGCAACTGCCCCTCGACGACGTATTCGTCTTCGATGACGCGGCGGACCTGGCGCGTCTGGCCATCGGTCCACTCGTAGGGCATCTTCATCGGATCGAGCCCGACGCGATCCAGAATCTCTCTGGCGCGCGACTCCCCGATCCCAAAGATGGCCGTCAGTGCAAATTGACCGCGCTTGTCATTAGGGACGTCGACCCCGGCGATACGTGGCATAATCGATGTTCGATGTTGGAGTGAGAATCATGGATGGGCTGGCGGCCATCCGCCTCCAATCAGGACCCTGGACGTGGATGAGGAGAACGGGCCTCCTGCTGGGCGGGCTCGCGAGCCACGGCCCAAAATCCACCGCCCAAAACCCTTAATCGGCCTTACCCTTGGCGTTGCTTGTGCTTCGGGTTCTTCTTGTTGATGATGTAGATGCGGCCCTTCCGGCGCACAATCTTGTCGTCCGGGCTCCGCTTCTTCACGCTGGAACGAACTTTCATGGGTTCGTCGAGACTGTCGATGAAAAAGAATGCGTCGTGTGGCGCGCGAGGCGCTGTCTGCCGGACATCGGCAGAGCGTGTAGTAACGACCTTCCCTGGGGGAAGTTCGCCCCCGCGCTTCGAGCGCGGATTCTTCCGCGTATATTTATATCCTGGGGAGGTCGGGGCTACGAGCCCTCCGCGATGGCTTCGCGGCGGTAGGGCACGTCGATGACCTCTTCGATGTAGTGAAACGTGCTCAGCACCTCGGGCGCCCCCCGGCGGATGACGACCATGTGCTCGTAGTGGGCCGAGATGCCACCGTCCGTGGTGCGGACGGTCCACCCGTCGTCGTCGGCAGCCACCTCGTGCGTGCCGCGGTTGATCATCGGCTCGATGCAGATGGTCATGCCCTCCTTGAGCTTCTTGCCCTTGCCGGGCCGCCCGTAGTTGGGCACCTGCGGCTCTTCCCACAGCTTGCGGCCCACACCGTGGCCCACCAGGTCGCGCACGACGCCGTAGCCGCGCTGCTCGCAGTAGGTCTGCACGGCGTAGCCGATGTCGCCCACGCGGTTGCCGTGGATGGCCTGGCGCACGCCCTCCAGGAGCGACTGGTACGTCGCGTCGCAGAGCTGGCGGTCCGCCTCGGAGAGCTCCCCCACCGGGAACGTGTAGGCGCTGTCGCCCACGTAGCCGTTGAGGTGCACGCCGCAGTCGATGGAGAGCACGTCGCCCTCCTGCAGTACGTAGCCGCCCGGGATGCCGTGCACCACCTCGTCGTTGACGGAGGTGCAGAGCGTGCCCGGGAACGGCGGAATGTTGCGGCTGGCGCGGTGCCCTTTGAACAGCGGCTCGGCCCCGTGGGACCGGATGAACTCCTCGGCCACCGCATCCAATTCCAGCGTCGTCGCGCCCGGCTGCACGTGCCGCGCCACCTCGGCGAGCGTCCGCCCGACGAGGTCCGCGCTCTCGCGCATCAGGTCGATTTCGCGCTGGCTTTTCAGGTGAACCATCCGATTGGGGATTATGGATTTTAGATTTCGGATTATGGATTTAACGCTGCTGAACACGGAATAAACAAATCCAAAATCCGAAGTCGGCCATCTAAAACAGTCAGACGCGTCGTCCGCGGACCCGCCCGCTCTTCATGAAGCCGTCGTAGTGGCGCATCAGCAGGTGGCTTTCGATCTGCTGCAAGGTGTCGAGCGTGACGCCGACGATGATCAGCAGGCTCGTGCCGCCAAAGAACTGGGCGAAGCTGTTGGTCTCGACCACGCCGATGTTGAAGGCGATGGCGGGCACGATGGCCACGAAGCCGAGGAAAATCGAGCCCGGCAGCGTGATGCGCGTCAGAATGTTGTCGATGAACTCGCTCGTCTGGCGTCCCGGACGGATGCCCGGAATGAAGCCGCCCTGCCGCTTCATCGTATCGGCCATCTCCTTCGGGTTCACGGTAATGGCCGTGTAGAAGTAGGTGAAGAAGACGCAGATGAAGAAGAAGATGAACGAGTAGCCCCACCCGGTGAAGTCGGTGAACCAGCCGCCGAACTGCTGCATGAAGCCGCTGTCCGGGAAGAAGCTGGCGATGGTGGCCGGGACGAACATGATGGACTGGGCGAAGATGATGGGCATCACGCCCGCCGCGTTCACGCGCAGCGGCAGGTACTGCGTAGTGCCACCGAACACTTTGCGCCCGACGACGCGCTTGGCGTACTGCACCGGAATCCGGCGCATGCCCTGCGTCACCAGCACGATGAAGGCCGTCATGATCCCCAGCGCACCGATCTCGGCCAGGAAGATGAACAGGTTGCCGCGCAGCTGCAGTTCGTTGACGAAGGCCTGCGGCAGGAAGGCGATGATGCCGATGGTGATGATCAGCGAGATGCCGTTGCCGATGCCGTTCTCGGTGATGCGCTCACCCAGCCACATGACGAAGACGGTACCCGCCGTCAGGACGATCACCGTGGTGACCATGAAGAACGTCGGGTCGATGACCACCGCCTGGCCCGTGGGGCCGTTGAGCAGGTAGATGGCGTAGCCGATGGACTGCAGCGCCGTGATGCCGGCCGTGCCGTACCGCGTGAGCTGCGTTATCTTGCGTCGGCCCTCCTCGCCCTCGCGTTGCAGCTTCTGGAAGTACGGGACGACGGCCCCCAGCAGCTGAATGATAATCGAGGCGGTAATGTAGGGCATGATGCCCAGCGCGAAGACGCCCGCCGCGCTGAAGGCGCCCCCCACGAACAAATCAAAAAACCCGAAGATGTTATTCGGGTCGCTCGTCTCGTTGATCGCGGAGAGGGCTGCTGCGTCCACGCCCGGCAGCGTCACGTACGCACCGACGCGGTAGACGAGCAGAATGCCCAGCGTATACAGGATACGCTGTCGCAGCTCCTCGATCTTCCAGATGTTCCGTAAGCTCTCGGCGAGTCCAGCCATAACTTCTCACTAGTTTCGGGATTCGGGGCGCAGGCGCCGGGGCGCGAGGCAAGCCGCTCGCACGGCCCTCCGCCCGGGGCGCGCCACCTTACAACGTGGTGGCGCTACCGCCTGCCGCTTCGATCTTCTTCTGGGCCGACGCGCTGAAGGCGTGGGCGTGGACGTCCAGCGCCGTGCTGATCTCGCCGTCGCCCAGAATCTTGACCTGGTCCGACTTCCGCGAGGCCCCGGCCTCGACCAGCACCTCCGGCGTGACGGGCGCGTCGGGGTCGATGCGGCCTTCCTCGACGAGGCGCTGCAGCCAGGAGACGTTCACCGGACGATACTCCGTGCGGAACGGGCTGGTGAAGCCGAACTTGGGCAGACGGCGCTGCAGCGGCATCTGGCCGCCCTCGAACCAGGCGGGCATCTTGTGGCTGCCGGACCGGCTCTTCTGGCCCTTGTCGCCCTTGGTCGAGCTGTGGCCGCCCGTTCCCGAGCCGACGCCGCGCCCGAGGCGGCGGCGCTTGTGGGTGGCGCCCTCAGCGGGCTTGAGATTACTCAGATCCATAACGTTTCAGGGGCTAAGCGCCCGCAGGCACCGGACGCTGCGGACTCGCGTGGAACAACAAAACGAAGCAGGCTCCGGTGCAGCCTGCAATTTGGTCTACGCCTCGGCCTCTTCGATATCGACGAGATGGCCGACCTTTTCGAGCATGCCGCGAATCTGCGGCGTGTCCTCGTGCGTGACGCTGTGGTGCGGACGGCGCAAACCCAGCGCCTGCATCGTGCGGCGCAGGCGGGCCTGCTCGCCGATGGCGCTGCGCACCTGTGTGATCTTCAATTTTGCCATGGTCTTGGAGAGTCTACTCGTTCACCGGGCAGCGCGGTCGGGACCGCCCGCCTAGCTTATCCTTCGAATACCTTCCGGAGCGGGATGCCGCGGCGCTTGGCCACCTCGATGGGGTCTTCCAGCCGGCTCAGCGCGTCGACCGTGGCGGCCACCTGGTTGTGCGGGTTGCTCGTGCCGATGGACTTGGTCAGGATGTTGCTCACCCCGGCGCATTCCAGCACGGCGCGCACGCCACCGCCCGCGATGACACCCGTACCGGGCGCGGCGGGCTTGAGGAACACCTTTCCGGCATCCTGCTTGCCCGTCACCTGGTGCGGAATCGTCCCGTTTTTGATCGGCACGCGGATCAGGTTCTTCTTGGCGTCCTCGTTGCCTTTCTGGATGGCATCGGCCACCTCGTTGGCTTTCCCGAGGCCCGCGCCGACCAGCCCGGCGCCATTGCCTACGACGACGACGGCGTTGAAGGAAAAGCGGCGTCCGCCCTTCACCACCTTCGAGACGCGGTTGATCGTCACCAGACGATCCACCCAGTTCTCTGACGCGTCAGAGCGGGCGCGCCGACGATTCCGACGACTTCTTCCCTTTGCCATATCGATGCGTTACCAAAGCGTGAGTAAAAGTTGCTATACGTGCAGGCCGCCCTCGCGAGCGCCCTCGGCGAGCGCCCGGACGCGTCCGTGATACCGATACCCGTTGCGGTCGAAGACAGCCCGCTCGATGCCGGCCTCTTTGGCCCGCTCCGCGAGACGCCCCCCGACGGCCTTGCTGACGTCCTTGGGCGAGTCGCCGTCGATGCCGTCTTCCAGGCTCGACGACGACGCCAGCGTGTGCCCGGCGAGATCGTCGATGAGCTGGGCGTAAATGTGCTTGTTCGAGCGGAAGACCGTCAGGCGCGGGCGCTGCGAGGATCCGGTGATCTTGCCCCGGATTCCGCGCTTTACGCGCTTGCGGCGTTCCTGCTTCTTCTTGATCGACTTCGCGGTTGCCATATCTCCGTTCCATTTGGCGAACATCGACCGCCGGAGGAACACTCAGCCCCCTGCGACAATCGACATTCGAAATTCGATATTACCTGGCGGCGGTCTTTCCGGCCTTGCGGCGGACGTACTCGCCCACGTAGCGAACGCCCTTGCCCTTGTACGGCTCGGGCGGACGCAGTGCGCGAATCTTAGCGGCCACCTGCCCGACGAGCTGCTTGTCGATGCCCTCGACGGTCACGATGGTGTTCTTGCCGCGCTCCTCCTTGACCGAGAGATCGATGCCCTCGGGCGGCAGGAAGTAGATCGGGTGCGAGAAGCCGAGCGCCAGCTCCAGCACGTCGCCGGAGAGCTGTGCCCGGTAGCCGACGCCGATGATCTCTAGATCCTTGCGGTAGCCTTCCGTCACACCCTCGACCATGCCGTCGAGCAGCGAGCGGTAGAGGCCGTGCATGGCGCGGTGCCGCTTCTGATCCGTCGGGCGATGGACGGACACTTCGCCGTCCTCCACCTTGATCTGGATATCCGGGTCCACCTGGAGCGACAACTCGCCCTTGGGCCCGGAGACGGACACCACATTGTTCGATGCGACGTCGACGGTGACGCCGTCGCCGATTTCGATCGACTGATTGCCTATGCGCGACATGCTATCCCTCTCGATTACGCGTTAATATCCATCCAGCCCCGGCGCCGGGTGCGGCGCGGCAGCTGCTTAAAACACATGTGCCAGCACTTCGCCGCCGACGTGAATCCGGCGCGCCTCTTTGTCGGTCATGACGCCCTGCGAGGTAGACACGATGGCCACCCCGAGCCCGTTGCGCACGCGCGGCAGGTCGTCCGCCCCGACGTACTTGCGCAGGCCCGGCTTGGAGATGCGCTCCAGCTCGCGGATGGCGGGGTTGCCGTCGGCATCGTACTTCAGGTAGATGCGCAGCAAGCCCTGCTTGCCGTCGTCCACGTTCAGGTAGTTACGGATGTAGCCTTTCTCCAGCAGGATCTGCGTGATGGCCCGCTTCAGCTTGGACGCCGGAATATCGGTAAAGCGATGCCCGGCCATCTGCGCGTTACGGACGCGGGCGAGGTAATCAGCTACGGGGTCGGAAATGGCAGCCATAAGTGCGTTCAGGTCTTCGGCCAGTTCGCCCGGCCCGGCCGTACCGGGGCGAGCGCTTGACCAAATCAGTCAAAAAGGTGCCGACCGGGGGCGTTCCACCGGTCGAGTGCGGTTACCAGCTTGCTTTGCGGACGCCCGGAATCTTGCCCTCCAGCGCCATCTCGCGAAAGACGATGCGGGAGACGCCGAAGTCGCGCATGAAGCCGCGGGTGCGCCCGGAAATGGGGCAGCGGTTGTTGAGCCGAACCGGGCTGGAGTTGCGGGGCAGCTTCTGCAGCTCCACCCACTTGCCCTCCTCTTTCAGCTTGCGGCGCTTGGCCGCATACTTCTTCACCATGCGGCGGCGCTTCTTCTCGCGGGCCATCCAGCTTTTCTTAGCCATAACGGTGTGGTTGAATCGTAATGCGAAGTCGAGCGACGGTGCGTCGGATCAGGCAGCCTGCGGTTCTTCGTCGCCGCGGCGGACGAACGGCATGCCCAGCTCCTTGAGCAGGGCGTACGCCTCTTCGTCGGTCTCGGCGGTCGTCACGAAGGTGACGTCCAGCCCGCTGATCCGGTCGACGTTGTCGACGTCGATCTCGGGAAAGATGATCTGTTCTTTGACGCCCAGCGTGTAGTTGCCGCGGCCATCGAAGCTGCGGTCCGAGACGCCGCGGAAGTCGCGCACGCGGGGGAGCGCCAGCGTGATGAGGCGGTCCAGAAACTCGAACATGCGCGCGCCGCGCAGCGTCACCACCGCGCCGATGGGCATGCCCTGGCGCAGCTTGAAGCTGGACACGCTCTTGCGCGCCCGGCGGATGGCGGGCTGTTGCCCCGTAATCTTGCGCAGCTCGTCGACGGCGCTGTCGAGCGCCTTCGTGTTCTCTACCGCATCGCCGACGCCCTTGTTGATGCTGATCTTGACCAGGCGCGGCACTTCCATCGTGTTCTCGTACCCGAACTGTTTGACCAGCGCGGGGACCACCTCGTCGCGGTACTGCTGTTTAAGCCGGGGGACGTAGCTTTCCATAACGTCGTCTTCGTTCTATGTGCGCGGCCTCAGGCCGCCATCTTCAGCGGAATCAACACGTTAGCGCAGGAATCGGCGCGTCGAGGCAGACGGGTACAATGGACGGTGTACGCCGCAGGTTCCGCCTGCACGGATGCTTCATCAGTCCAGCTCCTCGCCCGTCGTCTTGGCGTAGCGAACCCAGTGGCCCTTGCCGGTGCCCGGGTCTTCGATGCGCTTGCGCCCGATGCGCGTGGGGTTGCCGTTGGCATCGAGCGGCTGCACGTTCGAGACGTGGATCGGCGCTTCCTTTTCGAGGCGCGCGCCCTGCGGGTGCGTCTGGCTGGGCTTCTGGTGGCTGATGCGCATGTTGACGCCCTCCACGATGACGCGCTCCTTCTTCGGAAACACCTTGAGCACCTTGCCTTCCATGCCCCGGTCGTTCCCGGCGTTGACGCGCACCATGTCGCCCTTCTTGATGTGCAGCTTCTTGCGTGTATTCATCGTGCGTGGCATAATCGATTGTCGATTGTCGATTTTCGATTTTCGATTGCTTCCAACGGATGATCAATCGCACATCCGCAATCGAAAATCGCAAATCAGATGACTTCTGGAGCGAGGGAGACGATGCGCATGAACCGGCGCTCGCGGAGCTCGCGGGCGACGGGCCCGAAGATGCGCGTGCCGCGCGGCTCGTCCTGCGGGTTGAGCAGCACGGCGGCGTTCTCGTCGAAGCGGATGTAGGAGCCGTCACTGCGGCGGTACTCCTTCTTCGTGCGGACGACCACGGCGGGCGAGACGTCGCCTTTCTTGACGTTGCCGCCCGGGATGGCCGACTTGACGCTGACGATGATCTTATCGCCCACGCGGGCATACCGGCGGCCACTGCCCCCGAGCACGCGGACGCAGAGCACTTCCTTCGCCCCGCTGTTGTCGGCAACCGCCAATCGTGACTCTTGCTGTATCATGGCTCTTCAGATTTCAGATTTTGGACTTCGGATTTTGGATTCTATCAGGCGCATGTCCCATCGAAAATCCAAAATCGAAAATCGAAAAAGGGATTACTTGGCGCGCTCGATGATCTCCATGAGGCGCCAGCGCTTGTGCTTGCTGATCGGGCGCGTCTCCATGACGCGTACAGTGTCGCCCTCGCCCGCGTCGTTGTTTTCGTCGTGCACCATCAGCGTGGACGAGCGCTTCAGGTACTTCCCGTACATCGGGTGCTTCACCTGGCGCTTGATGACGATGGTGATCGTCTTGTCCATCTTCGCGCTCTGGACGATGCCGATGCGCTCCTTGCGGGCGCTGCGCTCCGACGAGGGCTCCTCCGACGAAGGCTCCTCCGACGGGGCCGCCGCGTCGGCGGGCTCCGGCGTGGGGGCGTCGTGCTCCTGGGGGGTCGTTTCTTCTGTCGTCTCCATAAATAGCTTCTCTGTTTAAGCGGCTTGGTGAGCCGAGACCTCACCAACAACCGGCATGGACAATGTCGATGGGATCGAGCCCCGACCTTACGCGGCCTCTTCGGCCAGCTCGCGCTCGCGCACGATGGTCTTCAACCGCGCGATGAACCGGCGTTTCTGGCGCAGGATCATCGGGTTCTCCAGATGCGCAATGGCATGC
>JAAAOL010000251.1 GCA_009908885.1 Bacteroidota bacterium
GGCGATGGGCCGGACGATCACCCCCATAGGACCAAAGTGCGCGTGGATCACGTCGGGCAAGAGCGCTCTGAGTACGGCCTCCAGGCGCGGACGCAGTTGCGGCCAGTAAGAAGCGTACGCATCGACGTCGCTAAACGCTGCACCGAGGCGGTGCCAGAGTCGGCGCGGGTGCCACTTCCAGGTCAGGGGGACCTCGTGAACCTTGTCAAACGGGCGCGTGTCTGTATTGACCCGTTTCAAGGTGATGACGTGGTTGTCCTCACCCTGTCGTTCCAGTTCGGTCACCGTGTCGTAAATGAAAGTCTCCGACAGCGCCGAAAAGCTGTTGCACAGGTGGGCGATGCGCATGAGGAAGGGGGGAGGCGGTTACCGTGCGCCGATAGCCAGCACCTGTGTAGTCGAGTGACGCAGGTCGGGTGCGTCGAGCCGAAGGACAACGGTACACGGTCCTGTTAGACCGACGCATCGCGCAGGCGCTGGATAAAGGCCGCGTGCTCCGAAGTATCGGCGCAGGTGCGGGCCGAGTCAAGCACAGTGGCCAGGTCGCCTTTCAGCATCGCCTCGGTGGCCAGGCAGAGGCCGGGGAACACGCGACTGTGGAAGTGTCCATCGTCCGTCAGGTCGAGTGCGAGATAGGCGCCGTCTTCGAGCACGAACCAGTCGATGCGCTGTTCGAAGATCTGCCAGACGACGTATTCCTGCACGCCGTGGCGGCGGTAGAGGGTGCGCTTGTCGTGCAGATCGTACGCGGCGCTACTCCCCGCGATCTCGACGATCAGTTCCGGCGCGCCCTCCAGGTAGTCATCGTCGGTGATGCGGGACGTGCCTCCCGCTTCGGTGGGGAGGCGCAGCAGGGCATCGGGTTGCACTTCGTTGTCCAGGTCCAGGCGGACGGTGGCGTTATCGGCAAATGTGATGCCGGGAGTGAGCGCCACGTAGGAGCCCAGCCAACTCATGATAAAAGCATGAGGTTGTCCGTGCCGCTGAAAACGGGTCGGCGAAGGCATGAAGACGGTTCCATCGATGAGTTCGGCTTTCTTGACATGGGGCATCGCCTTATAACGGCGCTCGAACTCGGGCCGGGTCAGGTGGTCGCCGGTTTCCAGCGGCGGAACGTCGGTGCGGATGGGCTCAGGCATGATGCACTGATACGTTGATGGGATCGACGCGGTGCTAACGGTTCGCAGAGGGCATCGGTTCGGCGCCGCACACCAGCGACAGCGCCCGCTCCAGATCCACATTCCCCCCACTAATCACAGCGCCCACACGCCGCCCCTGCACCTCGACGGCCTCGCTGAGCAGGGCGGCGACGGCCAGCGCACCGGTGGGCTCGACGACGAGCTTCATGCGCTCCCACAGAAACCGCATGGCGTCCCGGAGGGCATTCTCGGAAACGGTGACCATATCGTCGGCGTGCTGGAGCACGAGCGGGAAGGTGTAGCGGCCCAGGTAGGGCGTACGGGCGCCGTCGGCGATGGTGTCGGGGTTGTGGACCGTGTGGAGCGTGCCGCTGTGGAAGGAGCGGGTGGCGTCGTCGGCCCGGGCAGGCTCGACGCCGATGACGCGGCACCGCGGCGCCAGCGCGCCTGCCGCGAGGGCCGAGCCGGAGAGCAGCCCGCCCCCGCCGCAACACACCAGCAGCACGTCCAGAGCATCGGTGTCTTCGAACAGTTCTTTAGCCGTCGTACCCTGTCCGGCGATGATGTGGGGGTGATCGTACGGGGGGATGATAGGCAGCTCACGCTCCTCGGCGATCTTGCGCGCCAGGGCCTCGCGGGTCGTCTCGGCACGGTCGTATTCGATGACGGTGGCGCCGTAGCCTTCCGTCGCGGCGCGTTTGACGGCAGGGGCGTCGTTCGGCATGATGATGGTCGTCGGGATGCCGAGCAACTGGCCCGCGAGGGCGACGGCCTGGGCGTGATTGCCCGAGGAGTACGTGAGCACGCCGCGTCGCTGGTCGTCGTCGGAGAGGCGGCTCATCGCGTTGTAGGCCCCGCGGAACTTGAAGGCCCCCGTTCGCTGGAAATTCTCGCACTTGAGGACGACCGACGCGCCGGTGCGGGCATTCAGGGTGCGGGACGTCATCACCGGGGTGCGGTTGACGATGCCATGCAGCCGCCGATCCGCCGCGGCCACGTCGTCGTAGGTCGGCGCATCGTCGGGAAGGGTCGTCGTAATGTCGGGTGGGGGCATAGTAGGGTCAGGCACGGTAGGGCTATCGTATATAGGGTTATCAGTTGGAGGGCGGCATCCTCCCTGTCCCTCCTTCGGGGAAGGAGGGGACGCGCGCCGTGCCGGTGGCGGCGAAGTTTGCGTCTCTCCCTTCCGCGAAGGGAGAACAAGAGGGATGCGCCGTCACGGCTTAGGTGGGAGGATGATCCAGCCCGAGCAATGCGGCTCGTTCTGTGACGCGGTGCTCTATTTCCCAAAGCACGTCAGTTAACTCATTCATAATGCGACTTGACGGGAAGCGCAACACCGTAATCCCGAGGGATTCCAGGTCGCGTTGGCGTTGGATATCGCGGGCGGAGACATCGGGGTTTTCATGGGTGAGTCCATCGACTTCGATGGCCAGGTGCAACGCGCGGCAATAAAAGTCTACGATGTACTGAAGGATGATGAATTGCCGATAGAAGGTGTAGCCGAGTTGCTTCCGGCGTAGCTTGGACCAGAGCCGCCGTTCACTTTTGGTCATGCGTTTCCGTAGGCTGCGTGCCAGCGGGCGCAGGCTTCTGTCGTATGGTGGGCGGGTCATCGTGAGAGTTCGCCACAGCTACGCGTCAGGGCAGTGAGGCATGAGGCATCCTCCCTGTCCCTCCTTCGGGGAAGGAGGGGACGCGAACGATGACGAGGGCGGTTGGGTCTGCGTCTCTCCCTTCGCGGAAGGGAGAACAAGAGGGATGTAGCATCGACGGCGAGATGTCAGGTTTTCGGCGGTCACTGTGAGGTCTTACGAAAAAGGTCGAGGTGTCGCCGTTATTCCGCGAACACGCGGTCGACGGGGACGTCCAGGTCCGGCAGCAGGGGCGTCGTCAGGA
>JAAAOL010000352.1 GCA_009908885.1 Bacteroidota bacterium
CGGGTTTCGGGTTGCAGGTCAGGGCTTCCGTCGGGACCTCGCCGACCTGAAGAACTTCCGGCCTGAAAACCCTTCCGACCTGAAAGACCAACCTCACCCGTCCGTCAGGGCGTCGTTCAGGCCGAGGTCGCGGTACGGGCGGTACTCGGCGGCCACGTTCTCGACGGCTTCCGCCACCAGATCCATGCCCTGGTCGATCTCGTCCTCCGTGATCGTCAGCGGCGAGCGGAAGCGGATCGACCTGGTGCCGCAGCCCAGGATGACGACGCCCTCCTGATAGCACTGCTGCAGCACGCGGTCGCGCAGCTCCGTCGTCGGCAGGTCGAAGGCGCACATCAGGCCGCGTCCGCGCACGTTGGTCACCACGTTCGTGGCATGCTGTAGCTCGTGAAGCCGGCCCAGCAGGTGCTGGCCGACCCGCGCCGCATTGTCGAGCAGGTCCTCCTCCTCGATGATCTCCATCGTCTTGTCGAAGCGCATCATGTCGACCAGGTTGCCGCCCCAGGTCGAGTTGATGCGGCTGGGCACCTCGAAGACGTGATCCTCCACCTCGTCCAGCCGCCGCCCCGCCAGGATGCCGCACACCTGCGTCTTTTTGCCGAAGGCGATGATGTCCGGTTCGACGCCGATGGCCTGGTGCGCCCAGAATGAGCCCGTGATGCCCACACCGGTCTGCACCTCGTCGAAGACGAGCAGCGCGTCGTTTTCGAGGGCCAGGTCCTTGAGCGCCTGCAAGAACTCGCGGCGGAAGTGGTTGTCGCCCCCCTCGCCCTGAATCGGCTCCAGGATGATGCAGGCGATCTCGTCCGTGTGCTCGTGGAAGGCGTGCTTCACCTGGCTCAGCGCCAGCTCCTCGTGCTTCTGCACGTCCTCCAGGTGCTCCTCCAGGGGGAAGACCATCTTGGGATTCGTCACGCGCGGCCAGTCGAACTTCGGGAAGTACATCGTCTTCCGCGGGTCCGCCGTGTTCGTCAGCGAGAGCGTGTAGCCGCTCCGCCCGTGAAAGGCCTGGTCGAAGTGCAGCACCTTGTGCCCCACCTCGCGCCGGTAGCCCTTCTGAAAGTTCTTCCGCACCTTCCAGTCGAAGGCTACCTTGAGCGCGTTCTCTACCGCCAGCGCGCCGCCCGAGATGAAGAAGGCGTGAGGCAGGTAGTCGGGCACGGCCACGCGGTCGAACGTCTGCAGGAAGCGCGCCATGTGCACGGTGCGCACGTCCGAGTTGGTAATCTTATTGAGCGCCGCCTCCATCAACCGCTCCTTGAAGTCCTCGTCCGCGTGCATCCGGGGATGGTTCATCCCGATCGCGCTGGAGGCGTAGAAGCCGAAGAAGTCGAGGTAGCGCCGCCCGGTGAGCTGGTCGTACAGCTCCACGCCCCGGCTGTTAGCCATGTCGAGCACCATGGGCATCATGCCCTTGGCGTTCATGTGCTCGAAGAAGATGTCGCGTACGTCCTGGGGCGTAATCCCGTTGATCGAAACCGCTTCCATCGAAGTCGTGCGTTTGTGCGCAGGCTGTGCAGAGTCCATGAACGGTGGGATACGCAAGATATCGAATTCTGATGCGGAAGATACAGGGCGCGTCCGCCCGGATGGGAAATTCCTGATTCCTCAACACAGACGCCCTTTCTGCCCCCGCTGTGCCCTCCCGGACAGGGGATCTTTTTAGAGAGGGACGTGTGGGAAGGAGGTGCGTGCGCGGCCCCGAGACGGCCCCTCACGCCCGACCCTGAACTACCCATTTGATCCAGGACCAACGTGCCTGAGACGAAACGTCCATTTACCCCCGGCGAGATCGAACTGAAGCGCGCCCCGAAGGAGCCGCTGGCCCCCGGCGGCGACGGCGATCCCGGCTTCGTGGAGCTGCCCGTGGTGGAGGCGCCGCAGGTGGCCAACGTGCGCGGCAAGCGCCCGGACTGGCTCCGCGTGAAGCTGCCCTACGGCGAGACGTACAAGAACGTCGCCAACATCGTCGAGGAGCACGACCTGCACACCGTCTGCCAGAGCGCCCGCTGTCCCAACATGGGCGAGTGTTGGAGTGCGGGCACGGCTACCTTCATGATCCTGGGCAACGTGTGCACCCGCTCGTGCGGCTTCTGCGCCGTCATGACGGGCCGCCCGGACGACGGGCTGGACTGGGACGAGCCGCGCCGCGTGGCCGACGCCGTGAAGAAGATGGGCATCCAGCATGCCGTCATCACCTCCGTCAACCGCGACGAGCGCGAGGACGGCGGCGCCCCCATCTTCGCCGAGACCATCGAGCGGCTGCACGCGCTGGACGTGACCGTCGAGGTGCTGACGCCCGACTTCCGCGGCAACCGGGACGCCTGCCAGACGGTCTTCGACGCCCGCCCCGATATCTTCAACCACAACGTGGAGACGGTGCCGCGCCTCTACCGCCGCGTCCGCCCGCAGGCCGACTACCAGCGCTCGCTCGACGTGCTGCGGTGGGCCAAGGAGGAGGGCCTCAAGACCAAGAGCGGCATCATGGCCGGCCTCGGCGAAACCAAAGACGAGGTGCTCGCCCTGATGGACGACTTCGTGGAGATCGACCTGGACGTGATGACCATCGGCCAGTACTTGCAGCCGACGAAGATGCACCTGCCGGTGGAGGAGTTCGTCCACCCGGAGATCTTCGCCTGGTACAAAGAGGTCGGCGAGGCGAAGGGCCTCGGCCACGTCGAGAGCGGCCCGCTCGTGCGCTCCAGCTACCACGCCGAACGGCACGTGTAGCGATTGGGGGTTTGGGATTTTCGATTTTGGATGTGCGATGGGGGCGACGATGCGCGTTCGTCGCTCACATCAACTCTTCGCCCCCTACGACGTCACGCTGAGCGACGCGAAGCATCTCTGATGAAGGAAGTCTCAGACCGCACGCAGCGATCCTTCGCCGAGGGCTCAGGATGATGCTGAAGAGCGTGCATCAGAAGTCGTAGAACGCGTATCATACCAACTCCGGTTAATGAGTTGGTGTATGGAGGGTCGAAAGGTTGAAGGGGTGGAGGAGCGTCACGTCCGTACGTCCACACCTACACC
>JAAAOL010000135.1 GCA_009908885.1 Bacteroidota bacterium
GGCACCAAGTGTTCTGTGGGGAGCGACGAAGTTTGTGTCACATCGCCACGAGCGAGATGAGGTAGGCGCAGCCGAAGGCGGCGTAGATGCCGAGGACGTAGCCCGCCACGGCCATCAGCAGCCCCACGGGCGCCATGGCGGGCAGGTAGACGCCCGCCACGATGGGCGCACTGGCCGCGCCGCCCACGTTGGCCATGCTGCCAGTAGCCACGAAGAAGAGCGGGGCCTTGACCCACTTGGCCACGAGGAACAGGATGATGACGTGGATCGAGATCCAGAAGACGCCGGCCACCACGTAGAGGGGGGCCTCCAGCACCTTGCCCAGATCGGCCTGCGCGCCGATCCCGGTGAGAAGCAGGTAGAGGGCGAAGTAGCCGATGCGCGAGGCGCCGGGGCGCTCCAGCTTGCGTAGCGGCGTGAACGAGAGCACGAGACCGATGGTGACGACGAGAAGCACGGCCCACGTGCTGCCACTGATGATGGTCGGGTCGCCGAGGGCCGGGAGCCCGTCGCCGATGACGCGGGAGAGCACCGCCGCCCCAAACGCCATCCCGACGATGACGGCCAGCGTGGCGATGGTGACGGGCGTGCGCTCCTGGTCGATTTCCTGCAACTGCTTGTTGAGCGACTCCACGACGGACATGTCGGCCCCCACCCAGCGGTCGAAGCGGTTCTGGAAGGCGCTCAGGAAGATGAGCACGCCCATCCAGCCGTAGCCCACCACCACGTCCACCACCAGCAGCGGCGCCAGCGTCTCGGCCGAGGCGCCCACGCTCTGCTGCACCGCCACCAGGTTGGCCGTCCCGCCGATCCAACTTCCGGAGAGCGACGCGAAGCCTTTCCACACCTCGGGGTCGTTGAACCACCCGCCGAAGAGGGCGAACGTCAGCGGCCCGCCGATGACGATGCCGACCGTCCCGGCCAGCATCATGATGAGGGCGATCTTGCCGAGCCGCATGATAGCGGGCACGTCCACCGTAATCATCAGCAGGAAGAGGGCGAACGGCAGCAGGTAGCGGCTCATCCAGTCGTACGCTGCGCTGTCGGCGGGCGTCACCCCGGCAGTCGTCAGCAGCATGGGGACGAAGTAGGCCCAGATGACGGGCGGCAGGTACTCGAAGACTTTTTCGAGGGCGGGCAGCGTGCTGAGCCAGAAGACGAGCCCCATGGCGGCGGCCAGCAGGGCGAAGAGGGCAGTCGGCTCGGTGACGAGGGCGTCGGGCATGCGAGGCAGCGGGGTCGGTGGGCGTGGGGCTTCGGGTCGGCGACGGTGGAAGATGCAGTCTGCGCGGCACGTCCGCAAGCCGAGGCGGTTTTTCCAGGGAACGCCGGGGCCGATCAGGGACGTCTCGGAGCGTGGGAGTACGGGAGCATGGGGGTGCGGGTGCTCGGCGATTCCGTGTGACGCATCACGCACCACGCATCACGCACCAACGATCCTCGCCCGGCTGCTCCGAACGCCTCCGGGTCGAATCGATAACCCTGTTGCATCGAGCCCTGCCGACAGGTATCATGCGCCTGCACCAGCCCCTCGCACTGGATACCGCCTACCATGCTGCGAATCGTCCTTCCGGGTCTCATGCTGTTCTTCGCTGCTACCCTCCTCGGCTGCCAGCCAGAGGAGCACGCCATAACGACCACCTCCACCTCCTTCGCCCTCGGCGACAGCACGGTCGACGTCGTGGTGCATCAGAGCGCGGCGCCGGGGCTGACCTACCTGAACCTGCACGACAACGAGCAGACGGCCGTCGAGGCGGCGCTCTCGGTGCTGCGGCGCGAGGGGGGACGCCTCGTCGAGCTACAGCACACGGGCGAGCGCAACGTCACCTTCACCCTGGACGACTCGCTCTACGTCTTCGACCCGAACCGCATGTTTACCGACGTCGGCCTGCGCGCCTCGCTCGACACCCTCAGCGCGGCGACCGACACGGCCCATGCCGTCGTGCGGGCCTTCGCCGACAGCGTCCTCGCCATCTACCGACCCGACACGCTCGATGCCGTCGTCACCGTTCACAACAACACGGAGAACCGCTACTCGTCCCTCAGCTACACGGACGGCGGCGACTACGAGGACGACGCGCTCTTCGTCCACGTCGCGGGCGATGAAGATCCGGACGACTTCTTCTTCGTGACGGACGAGGCCCTCTACAACGCGCTGCGTGAAGAGGGCTTCAGCGCCGTCTTGCAGGACAATCGCCAGGCCACCGACGACGGTTCGCTCTCGGTCTACTGCGGGCAGCAGGGCCTTCCGTACGTCAACGCTGAGGCGCAGCACGGCCACTTCGCCGAGCAGGTCAAGATGCTGCGGTTCCTGCACCGGCTGCTCCATGCGTCCCCTGCCGCGGTGTGACGGGCGAGCGCTTCCTGACACCAAAGTGGGGGATTCCCCCACTGTTGGGTAACGCGCCCGTTTCATTTATTATTAACTCCTGCCGATGAACTGTCTAGGCGCATGCGGGTTGGTTCACCGCAGTTTTTCCAAGGCGTTAGCCGTTGCCGTATGACCTTTTATGTCCTCGGACTGAATCACGAGACTGCGCCGGTCGCCGTCCGGCAGGCGTTTGCGCTGGACGCGGAGACGCAGCGCCACCTCTACCGGAGCTTACGCTCTCGGAGGACGCCGAACTCATTCTCCTGTCCACGTGCAACCGCACGGAAGCCTATCTCTACGGCACGACGGCGGACGTCATCGCGCTGCGTGACGCGCTCAGTCGGCAGGCCCGCACCGAGTGGCCGGACGCGGGCTCGTTTCTGTACGAAGACGAAGCCGCCGTCCGCCACGTCCTCCAGGTGACCGCCGGGCTCCGCTCGATGGTGCTGGGCGACGCGCAGATCCTGGCGCAGGTGAAAGATGCCTACCGCCTCGCCGTCGACGAAGACCGCGTCGACACCTTGATGCACCGGCTGATGCACACCGCCTTTCGGACGGCCAAGCGCGTCATCAGCGAGACCGCGCTGACCAGCGGAACGGCCTCGGTGGCGAGTGCGGCCGTCGCAGCCGCGCGGGAGTACTTCGACCGGCAG
>JAAAOL010000280.1 GCA_009908885.1 Bacteroidota bacterium
GTCCAGGTCGCCGCGATTCTCGCGGAGCAGGGCGAGGTTGTTCATCGCCTTGGCGACGTCGGGGTGCGATGGGCCGAGCACCTGCCGCTGGAGATCGAGCGTGCGGGTGTAGAGGGAGTCCGCCGCGGCGTAGCGCCCCTGCCGCATCCGGACGCCCGCCAGGTTGCCGAGCGTGGTGATGGCGACGGGGTGCCGCTCGCCCAGTTGACGGCGGGCCATGGCGAGGGCGTCTTCGTACTGCCGCGCCGCCGCCGCATAGTCGTCCTGGGCCGCCCGCAGATCGCCCAGGCGCGTGAGGGTCCGAGCCAGATCCTCATGCTCGTCGCCGAACAGCGTCTCCTGCATCGCCTGCGCCTCGATCAGTAGCGCCTCGGCCGCGTCCAGGTCGTTGCGCTGCTGCAAGAACGCGGCCTGCTCGACGAGCGTCTCGGCCTCCTTCTCCTGGGGCCCCGGCACGGCTCGCCACAGCGCGACGGCCTCGTCGTAGAGCGGGGCCGCGTCATCCAGGCGGCCCTGGTTGACGTACACGCCCGCCAGATAGCGCAGGCTCTCGGCGAGGTCCCCGGGAGCGCGGTCCGGCTGGCGGCGCTGGAGGGCGACGGCCTGTTCGAGGTAGCGCTCGGCCTCGGCGTAGGCGCCCAGCCCGTCGTAGACGCGCCCGAGGGTGCGGAGCATCTGTGCCTGCACCTGCGGCTGGCTCGTCAGCGCCTGCTCTGCCCGGCGTCCCCCGCGCGACAGCAGCATCTGCGCCGTCAGCGTATCGCCCCGGGCCTCTTCCGGATCGGACTGCTCGAAGACGCTGATCAAAAACTCGGACACGGCCTCTGCCTTCTCCGCCTCCACCTGCGCCCGGTTGCGCTCCTGCGTGATGCGCACGGCGTAGAGCGTGGCAAAACTGAGGATGAGCAGCACCGCCGCCGCCGCCGCCGACACGGCCCACCGGTGCCGCTGCACGAACTTGCGCGCCCGGTAGCGCCGGGTGCCGCGCCGGGCCGCCACGGGACGCCCGTCCAGGAAGCGCCGGAGGTCGTCCGCGAAGGCGCCGACGGTGGCGTACCGCGCCTCCGGCTCCTTGCGCAGCGCCTTGAGCGCGATGGCATCCAGGTCGCCCGTCAGCGCCTCGCGCAGCGCCGCCACGTCGGTGGCGCGGTCGTGGCTTATCTGCTCGGGCGTGACGTAGGTCGTCGTCTCGCCCCGGCGGATTTCCTCCGAGCGGGCCACGACGGTGCTGGGCCGCGTCGGGGACTGCTCGCAGACGGCCCGTTCGATCTCGTAGGTCGAGGCGTCCGCCAGCCGGTAGGGGCGATGTCCCGTGAGCAGCTTGTAGAGGACGACGCCGAGCTGGTAGACGTCGGTCGCCGTCGTGACGGCCTCGCCCCGCACCTGCTCCGGCGCGGCATACTCCGGTGTCATCCAGCGGGCGCCGGTCTGCGTCTGCAGGGGCGCGCTGCCTGTATCGGCGCTGAGCAGCTTGGCGATGCCGAAGTCGAGCAGCTTGACCTGCTCCTGCTGCGGGCCTTCGGACTCGGCCACGAGGATGTTGGTCGGCTTGAGGTCGCGGTGGATGACCAGGTTCTGATGGGCGTACTGGACGGCCTCGGCCACCGTCAGCAGGAGCCGCACCCGCTCCCGGACCGGCAGGCGCTGCTCGTCGCAATACGTGTCGAGCGGGACGCCGTCCACGTACTCCATGACGAAGTAGGGGCGTCCGTCCTCGGCCACGCCGCCATCGAACAGGCGCGCCACGTTGGGGTGGTTGAGCGAGGCCAGGATCTGGCGTTCGCTGAGGAAGCGGCGCAGGTGATCTTCCGCCCGGCTGCTGCGGATCAGCTTCAGCGCCACCTCGTGCCGGAACTGCCCGTCGTCGCGCTCGGCCAGATAGACGACGCTCATGCCCCCGGTGCCCAGCCTGCGCACGATGCGGTACGGCCCGATGCGCTCGGGCCCGCTCATCCCCTGCTCCAACTGCGCCATCAGGGGAGAGACGAACCGGTCGGATAGGTCCTCGAAGTAGTCTTCGGACGCGTCGTGGGCGTCGAGGAGCGAGGCGACCTCGGCGTGCAGGTCCGCGTCCTCCGCCTTCAGCCGCTCCAGGAAGGCGCGGCGCTTCGGAGGCGGCAGGAGCAGGGCCTCTTCGAAACGAGCTTCGATCTCGTCCCAGCGCGTCACGTCTATCGGGCGTCGGTTCACATCGTTACTTCGGGGCGCACACGGCGGCGCAGGCCGAGGGCTACTCGCTCCGGCGCATCTCGCGGTAGAGCCAGGCGCGCGCCATGCGCCAGTCGCGCTTGACGGTCGCCTCCGAGACGTCCAGCACGGCCGCCGTCTCTTTGATCGTCATGCCCGCGAAAAACCGGCACTCGA
Source organism: Bacteroidota bacterium (assembly GCA_009908885.1). Lineage (GTDB taxonomy): Bacteria > Bacteroidota > Rhodothermia > Rhodothermales > JAAAOL01 > JAAAOL01. The sequence continues at coordinate 2,365 of JAAAOL010000280.1, forward strand.
CGACCGCGCTCTGCCGCTCGTTGTTGTCTTCGAGCCGCTGGAGGGCATTGTCGAGTTCGATCAGCTCTTCCGCCTCCTCATAGCTCACGCTGAGGGCTTCGTCGAACGGCACGCGCTGCTGGTCGCCCCCGCGCTTCTGGCGGCTCTTGGCGCGGGCGTGGTCGAGCAGGACGTAGCGCATGGCCTTGGCCGCCACCCGCATGAAGTGCTTCCGGTTTTCCAGGTCGAGGTCGCCGCCGGAGAGGCGCTCGTACGCCTCGTGCACGAGCGCCGTCGTGTTGAGCGTGTGCTCGCCCTGCCAGCGCAGGCGCTGCATGTGGGCCAGGTCCAGCAGCTCGTCGTAGACCAGCGAGAACAACTGATCGAGCACGGCTTCGTCTTCGCCGTCCAGGTTGTTCAGCAACCGGGTGACTTCGTGCATCCGCGGGGAGGAGGGCATCGGATCGGCAAGTTGGTACGACGGGCGACGGGACCTCTTCGAGGAAAGGCCTACCTAAATATACGGGATGATAAGGACCTCGACAGCGAGGCGTTCCGGCGAGGGCGACACCCCACCCGGCTGAGCCGTTGCGGGTTGACGGGATCACCTGTGACCGGAGTTGGGCGTGGATGGAGAAAGGTGTGAACGGGTGGACGGTTTTCCCTCCACGCATTCG
>JAAAOL010000059.1 GCA_009908885.1 Bacteroidota bacterium
GTGCGGGGCGACCCAGCGACGGCGCTCCAGCGTCCGGACGCGGTGCTGCCGACGGAAACGATGGCGCGCAAGCTGTTCGGCGACGCCGATCCGATGGGGCGGACGATCGTGCTGGACGGGCAGGCCCCGCTCCTCGTCACGGGCATCCTGGCCGACCCGCCGTCCACCTCGTCGCTGCGCTTCGGGCTCGTGGCCTCGCTCGAGCACGCGCGGCAGTACTCGGGCACCGTCCGCGCCCTGAGTGACGACTGGAACCTGAACTACCTGAGCACCTACGTCCGCCTGCGCCCTGACGCCGATGTCGACGCGCTAGAGGCCCAATTGCCTGCTTTCCTGTCCCGCTACCGCGCGGAGACGGCCCGGCCCGACTTCCGGCTCCGGCTGGACCCGCTCGTCCGCGTCTCCGATACCATGCTGGCGCAGATGCTCGACGTGCCGCTGGGGATGCGCACGTTCGCCCTCGTGTTCACGCTGCTGGCCCTCGGCATCCTGGGGCTGGCCTGCATCAACTTCACCAACCTGGCGACGGCGCGCTCGATGGACCGGGCGCGCGAGATCGGGATGCGCAAGGTGCTCGGGGCGCATCGTGGCATGATCGCGGGGCAGTTTCTGAGCGAGTCGGTGCTGGTGGCGTTGCTGGCGCTCGTCCTCGGCGTCGGCATCGCGCAGCTGCTGCTGCCCGGCTTCAACCAGCTGCTGGGCGACTTCGTCGTGCTCGACTTCCAGCTCGGCCCGGCCTTCTGGATCAGCGTGGTCGGCCTGGGCGTCGCCGTCGGCCTGCTGGCGGGCGCGTACCCGGCGTTCTTCCTGGGCCGCTTCCAGCCGATGACGACGCTGAAGGGCCGCCTGTCGAGCCGCCCCAGCGGCACGCGGCTGCGTAACGGGCTCGTCGTGCTCCAGTTCGCGCTGACGGCGTTTCTGATCGTGGGCACCGTCGTCATGAACCGGCAGATGCAGTTCGTCGACGCGGAGGGCTTCGACTTCGGCACGCGCCCGATCCTCGCCGTGCCCATCTCCGAGTTCGCCTTCGACGACGCCGAGGCGGGCTACGAGCGGCTGCAGACCTTCAGCCAGGAGCTGGAGCGCCACCCCGAGGTCGCCGCGACGACGCTCAGCTCGTCCGCACCGGGGGCCGAGTACTGGCAGTCGCTCGACGTGGCGGCGACGGCGGACAGCGACGATCCCGTCTCGATGCACTACACGCTGTCCGACTCCAGCTTCTTTTCGACCTACGGCATCGCGCTGATCGAGGGACGACGCCCGGCCCGTCCGGACGAGGTCGTCCTCAACGAGACGGCGATGCAGGCCCTCGGGTGGACGACGGCGCGGCAGCAGACCGTGCATGTGGACGGTACCGCCCTCACCGTCGTCGGCGTGGCCGAGGACGTGCACTTCGCCTCGCTCCGCCAGCCCATCCGCCCGGAAATCTACCTGTCGCTGGCCGCGCGGCCGACCGCATACCAGTACCTGACGCTGCGGGCCGCAGGCACCGAGTCTGCCCCTGTCCTGGCGCGGCTGAGTACGCTTTGGCCCATGCTGGACGCCGACCAGGGCCTCCGCTACGTCTTCGCCGACGACCACTACCGCCAGCAGCATAACATCGAGCGGACGCTGACGCGGATCGTCACGCTGGCCGCCCTCTTCGCCCTCGCTATCGCCCTCATCGGGCTCGTCGGCATCACGTCGCTCTCGGTGGCGCAGCGGACGAAGGAGATCGGCATGCGCAAGGTGCTGGGCGCCTCGGTGGCGCAGGTGGCTATGCTGCTGGCCCGTCGCTTCGCGCTCCTGGTGCTGATCGCCGTCGCGGTGGCCACGCCGCTCGCGGTCCTGGCGACGGAGCAGTGGCTCAGCGGTTTCGCCTACCGCATCGACCTCAGCGTCGGCACATTTCTCGGGGCGGGCGCGCTCCTCCTCACCGTGGCCCTGCTGACGGTCAGCATCCACACCGTCCGCGCGGCGCTGGCCGATCCGGTGCGCAGCCTGCGCTACGAATGACACTGCGTGATGCGCAATTGCTGATGGACGAGGACGCTTCCTTCGCCGAGCACGCCCTTACGCCCGCGCTGGTGTCGACGGGCTGACACCAGGGCGGAATAACTTTTCGGAGACGCCTGCCGTAGGGCGTAGAGCACGGGACGACCCTCTGTACCGCGCCCGTACTGTTCGAAATCGAACACCACGGGTCCGCCTCCGAACAGCAGGGCGGGCTGCGATCGCTGCACGGGCCGTCCACAGCCCGATATGCGGTCTGGCACGCCGCTTGTCCTGTCATTCCGCAGCGGCCATCCCATTCTACACTCGGTACTGGCTATGAAGGACTTGCTGCCCTGGATCTTGCTGTTCGCCGTCACGCTGGCCTGGTACCTGGATCGACAGGCGCCCTGCCCTCCTCCGTCGCCGACGTCCGCGATGGTGATGCAAGACGCCTCCCGGAACCTTCCCGCCGACAGTACGCCGAGCCTCCCTTTCCCGACACGAACCCACTCGATTCGATGATTCAGCTTCGCCACGTCACCAAGTCGTACGCCCACGGCTTCAGCCGCACCTTCGTCCTGCGCCGCGTCAGCCTCGACGTCGAGGCGGGCGAGTTCGTCACCATCATGGGGCCGAGCGGCTCCGGGAAGTCGACCCTGCTGCACATCCTCGGCATGCTCGATGAGCCGTCGGATGGCGAGTACCTGTTCATGGGCGAGCCCGTCCACAAACTCAGCGACCGCAAGCGGACCGACCTGCACCGTGAGCACATCGGGTTCGTCTTTCAGGCCTACCACCTGATCGACGACCTGACGGTGTACGAGAATCTGGAGACGCCGCTGCTCTACAAGAAGGTGGGGCGGAGCGAGCGCAAGAGCATGGTGGCCGAGATGCTGGACCGCTTCAACATCGTCGCCAAGAAAGACCTGTTTCCGAGCCAGCTCTCCGGCGGGCAGCAGCAGCTCGTGGCCGTGGCGCGGGCGCTCATCATCGAGCCCAAGCTGATCCTGGCCGACGAGCCGACGGGCAACCTGCACTCCAGCCAG
>JAAAOL010000316.1 GCA_009908885.1 Bacteroidota bacterium
CCTTCAGGTCGGCGCCCGCGCAGAAGTGGCCGCCCGCCCCGCGCAGCACGGCCGCGTCCGCGGCGTCGTCGGCCTCGAACGTCCGGAACGCCTCGGCCAGCGCTTCGGCCGTCGGTCCGTCCACGGCATTGCGCACCTCCGGGCGATCGATGGTGATCGTCGTCACGCGGTCCTGGGTCGCACTACGGATGCTCATGAGGGTTGCTGGTTGGTGGTTCGCTGGTTGGTGGTTCGCTGGTTGGTGGTTCGCTGGTTGCTGGTTGCTGGTTGGTGTCGTCATCAAGCTACCGTCTGGCCTCCTCCCTCCTCGCCGTTCCCTCCTCCCCTCAGCCTTATTCACAGAAGATTTCACGGTGGTGCAGGATACGGGGGAAGACGGTCCCGTATGTTGATGCGTCTTCGCCCTCGCGACTCATCCAGACTCTTCCACTCTCATGGCAAACAACGGCTCGTACGACGTCGTCGTCATTGGCTCCGGACCCGGTGGCTACGAGACCGCCATCCGCGCCACGCAACTCGGCTTCGACACCGCTATCATCGAGAAAAACAAGCTCGGCGGCGTCTGCCTGAACATCGGCTGCATCCCGACGAAGGCGCTCCTCAAGAGCGCTGAACTAGCGGCCTACGGCGGTCACCTGAGCGACTACGGCCTGACGCTGGACGGCACCATCACGCCAGATTTCCCCAGGGTCATCGAGCGCAGCCGCAACGTGGCGGGCAAGATGAACAAGGGCGTGCAGTACCTGATGAATAAGAACGACATCGACGTCATCTACGGCCATGCCCGCCTGACCGGCAACGGCACCATCGACGTGCAGCCGTCGACCAACATGGATGGCGACGCGGTCGGCGAGGCCCGGACCGTCGAGGCCGAGCACATCATCATTGCCACGGGGGCCCGCGCCCGCGAGATTCCGCCGCTGCCCATCGACGGGGAGAAGATCCTCAGCTACAAGGAGGCCATGCTGCAGACGGACCGCCCGGAGCGGATGGTCATCTGCGGCGCCGGGGCCATCGGCGTCGAGTTCGCCTACTTCTACCACAACATGGGTACCGAGGTCACGCTCATCGAGCTGATGGACCGCCTGGTGCCCGTCGAGGACAAGGACGTCTCCAAAGAGCTGGAGCGCGCCTACAAGAAGTATGGCATCACCGTGATGACGAGCGCCGAGGTGCAGGGCGTGGACGAGGGCGACGGCGAGCTGCATGTGCAGGTCAAGACGAAGAACGGCACGGAGACCATCGCGTGCGACCAGGTGCTCTCGGCGGTCGGCGTCGTGGGTAACGTCGAGGACGTCGGCCTGGACGACGTGGGCATCGAGTATGAGAAGGGCGCCATCGTGGTGGACGAGTTCTACCGCACGAATGTGGACGGCGTCTACGCCATCGGCGACGTGGCGGGCGCGCCCTGGCTCGCGCACAAGGCCAGCCACGAAGGCATCCTGTGCGTCGAGAAGATCGCCGGGAAGGACGTCCGCCCGATGAACTACGACAACGTGCCGGGCTGCACGTACTGCCAGCCGCAGATCGCCTCCGTCGGCTTTACGGAGGAGCAGGCCAAAGAGAAGGGCTTCGAGGTGAAGGTGGGCAAGTTCCCGTTCTCCGCCTCGGGCAAGGCCAGCGCCTCGGGCAACACGACGGGCTTCGCCAAGGTGATCTATGACGCCAAGTACGGCGAATTCCTGGGCTGCCACATCATCGGCCACGACGCGACGGAGCTGATCGCCGAGGCGGTCACGGCCCGCGAGCTGGAGACGACCTATCACGAGATCATGGAAGCCATGCACCCGCACCCGACGCTCTCGGAGGCGGTCATGGAGGCCACCCGCGCCGCCGTCGGCCAGCCGATCAATATCTAACGCCGAGCTTTTTCTTCAGCGTCTCTTTCTTACTACCCCGGTCGCTTCCTGAGCGGTCGGGGTGGTTTTTTTGGTGGAAGGTCGACAAGTCGAAGGTCGGGGTCTTTCTTTGCGGTGGTCGCGCCGGATCACAGGAGGTTGTCGCCGCCCGGCCACTCGTCCCGGCGCTGGGCGCGGCGCTGTTCTTCCTCGGCCCGGTAGTGAGCGACCTTCTCGCGCCAGGCCTGTTGCTCTACCGGATCCAGGCTGGAGTCCACCTGCATCTCCTCCATCGGCACGCCGCCGGTGCCGCCGTGCCCGGAGAAGGCATCGACCAGCTCCCGCCGGGTGAAGGCCGAAATGTGCCGCCCGTGCCGGGCATACAGGTAGAGCGCGCCCTGGAAGATGCTGCGCAGCGCGGTGACGACGATCAGGATCATCACGGCCAGGATGCCGGCCACGACGAGCGAGGTGACGATGGCCGCCATGCCCCCGATCAGCACGCCCAACAGCACTACCGCCCCGCCCAGCACGAAGATCAGGACGCCTTCGACGGCTGCGAAGCTCATGTTGCCCGCGAGCTGGCGGCCCCACGTCTCTTTCAGGATCTTGGCCGACTCCTTGAGCGCATCCACCGGCCCGCGATGCTCGACGACCAGGACCGGCACGACCATGAACGTCACGATGGACCACGCCACCCCCGCCAGGTCGGCGATCATGCGCCCGCCTTTGCTGCCCGACCGGTCTTCCAGAACCTGGAGCAAGACCCCAACGGCTGCCTGCATGACGGCCCAGCCCGCGATCTGCGGCACGCGCCGCCCGGCGATGCGGAAGCCCTCCCCCACCGTCACCGGCTGCCCGATCATGTGCAGCACCGCCGTCCCGATGAGCGCCACGTTGAAGAAGGTGCCCACGAAATACAGCCCGAACAGCAGCACGAACAAGACGGCGTAGTCCAGCACCCCCATGTCGCCTGGACGGTCGAGAAAGAGCTGGATCGACTCGTTGCCGAACGAATAGCCCACGATCAGGACGCCGCCGCAGGCGAGGCCGGACAGGATCGGAAAGAGGATCAGGCTGGGCGTATCGCGCAGGACGTCCCACGCCGAGCCCATGAGATCCCACGTATGCTGGAGGGTGTCGAAGAAGCGACTGATGCTGAGCATGAGGAGCGAAACC
>JAAAOL010000331.1 GCA_009908885.1 Bacteroidota bacterium
GCGACGGTGCGGCGCGTCGCGCACGACCTCTCGCGCGACCTCGGCGGGCGCAACGGCAATGGCAGCGAGAACGACGCCGCCTGAGGACGGCACCTCGCGCTTCGGTGGGCTCGGCCTGACGCTGGCGCGGCGCATCATCCCACCTCCAGGTCGGGCACGTCGAGCCAGCGGCGCTCGTCCCAGGACTGCAAGCCCAACTCGGCCAGCTGCACGCCCTTCGCCCCTTCGAGCAGCCCGTGGTGGTACGGCTCGTCGGCGACGACGTGGCGCAGGAACAGCTCCCATTGCGTCTTGAAAGCGTTGTCGTAGGCGCGCTGCTCCGGCACCTTGAGCCAGCCGTCGAGGAAGTCGATGGGCTGCGGGATGTCGGGATTCCAGACGGGCTTGGGCGTGTTGCCGTAAGCCTGCGTCCAGCACTCGCGCAGGCCCGCCACGGCGGACCCCTTCGTGCCGTCCACCTGCAGCGTGAGCAGGTCGTCGCGGCGGACGCGCACGCACCAGGACGAGTTGAAATGCGCGATGACGCCGCCCTCCAGCTCGAAGGTAGCATAGGCGCTGTCGTCGGCGGTCACCTCGTAGGGAGTGCCGTCCTCGTCCCACCGCTTCGGCACGTGGATGGCGCCCAGGCACGACACCGACTGCACCTGGCCGAAGACGTGGTCCAGCACGTAGCGCCAGTGGCACAGCATGTCCAGGATGATGCCGCCGCCGTCCTCCTTGCGGTAGTTCCACGACGGGCGGTTGGGCGGCACCACGTCGCCCTCGAAGACCCAGTAGCCGAATTCGCCGCGCACGCTCAGGATCTCGCCGAAGAAGCCGGTGTCGCGCAGCGCCTGGAGCTTCAGCAGGCCCGGCAGCCACAGCTTGTCCTGCACCACGCCGTGCTTCACGCCCGCCGCCTCGGCCTTCTCGTAGAGCGCCACCGCGTTCTCGGTGCTGAGCGCCGTCGGCTTCTCGCAGTAGACGTGCTTGCCCGCGTCGATGGCCTTGCCGACCCATTCGTAGCGGCGGTCGGTGGTCTGTGCGTCGAAGTAGATGACGTTGTGGTCGTCCGCGATGGCGGCCTCGACGTCCGTCGTCCACTTGTCCACGCCGGAGCGCTCGGCCAGCTTGGCCAGCTTGACGGGGTTACGCCCGACGAGGACGGGGTCGGGCATGATGATCTCGCGCTCGCTCAGCTTGATGCCGCCCTGGTCGATGATGGCCTTGATGGAGCGCATGAGGTGCTGGTTGGTGCCCATGCGGCCCGTCACGCCGTTCATCACGATGCCGACGGAATGCACCGTGGCGGCGCCGTCGGAGGCAGGCTTGGAGGTAGATGTAGGCATAGGGATAGCTTATAGATGCTCGGTGGTCAGGAGTAGGTGAGGTACGCGCGTTGGATGCGGTCGAGGAAGGCGTGCTGATCCTGCTGCCAGTAGGTCTCGGAGAAGATTTCGACCTCGACGAAGCCGTCGAACCCGGCGTCTTCGACCCAGCCCCGAATCTGGCGGAGCGGGATGCAGCCCTCGCCCATCAGGCCGCGGTCCAGCAGCAGGTGCTCGGTGGGCGACTTCCAGTCGCACACGTGGTAGGCAAACAGATGGCCGTTCGCGCCGCAGCGGGCGATCTCGGCCTCCAGGTCGGGGTCCCACCACAGGTGGTAGACGTCCACGACGACGCCGAGCGCCTCCGTGTCGAACGCCTCGGCCAGGTCGTTCGCCTGCTGCAGCGTGTTGATGGCGGAGCGCGTGTCGGCGTAGGCCGGGTGCAGCGGCTCGATGCCCAGCTTGACGCCTGCCGCCTCGGCGTGTGGGACCGATCGCAGACGAGGACGATGAGCGGCGCGCCCAGCTCGGCCGCCTCGTCGATGATCCGCTTGTTGTCGTCGATGGCGGCCTGCCGGTCCGCAGCGTGGAGCGCCGGAAAGAAGCCGCCGCGCACATAGGAGACGATGGTCAGCCCGCGATCCCGCAACATCTGCCCCGTCGCCCGGATGTCGCGCCCCTCGACGGCCTGCCGCCACACCGTGATGCCGGACACCCCGGCCTCGGCGTAGTGGCGGGCGGCCTCGTCGATGCTCCACGGCTGCGTGGTGATGGTATGCACACAGAGCCGGGAGCAATCATGAAAGGGGTGGGCAGTCATGATCGAAGCAGGGCTAGGAGAACGTCAGCGAAGCGCAGCGGCACCGGCCATCGGGCATGCGGTGGACTGCGGCGAGGTCGTCAGGCGGTCGATTCGACGGAGGCGGGGATAGCAGATTCGTTGAAGAAGGTGTAGTACGGCGCGTCGGTGGCCAGGCGCTGCACGTAGAGCGCGGCCTCGCGCAGGTGGTAGTCGCCCCACATGGTGGCCTCGCCACAGGCGACCTTGCGCCCGTCCGGGACGTGGTCCCAGCGGTTGGGCCAGTGGTAGACGGCATGCAGCAAGAGGCCGTGATGGTCGGGGTCGGTGCTGAGATAAAGATCGTCGAGCAGCGTGCGGATCACCGTCAGCCCGGCCTGCTTGTAGCGCGCGCCGTCGGCAGCGTCGGCCGTCTCGCTGAGGTAGTGGCCGAGGCGCAGCAGCCCCTGCGCGGCGATGGCGGCGGCGGAGCTGTCCACCGGCTCGTGGTCGTTGTAGGGATCGGCCGGGCGGCTCAGGTAGTCGCCCAGCTCGTGGAGACCGGGCGCGCCCGTGTCCCAGTACGGCACGCCGCAGGTGGGCGTGTGCTCGATGTAGAAGTCGCAGGCGGCGCGGGCGGCCTTCTGCAGCATCGCCTCGACGTCGGCGCGTCCGCCGTAGGGATCGAGGTCGGCATCGGGCACCGTCGCCAGGAACTCCAGCTGCTCGGCATAGCCGCACATGACCCAGGCGAGGCCGCGCGTCCAGGTGGTGAAGGGCGAGTAGCCCTGCTGCGTGCTCGGGCAGCGGTAGTGCCCGTCGTTCAGGTTGAAGATGCTCTCGTGCACCACGCGGCCGCGCACGTCGTAGCCGTCGCGCCCGGTGCCGTAGTACACGTTGTAGCGCGCCGTCGCCCGCGCATGG
>JAAAOL010000102.1 GCA_009908885.1 Bacteroidota bacterium
CGGGTGGCGACTGGAGGCATGTGGGGAGGGGGCAGACATGCGGGGGCAGAGGCTATCTGACGGCGCGGCGAGCAGCGGCGCGATGCCCACCTCGTCTCACCCGATACGTACCCCGGCACGATGGACATGTTCGACCGCCTCAAAGGGCCGGACCGACGATCCGGGCGCCCCGACCTTCGACCTTTCGACCAGTCTCACCGACCCCACGAGAGCGTTTCCAGGTCGAGCCCGGTCTCGCCGGAGAGGAGCGGGCCCCACTGCGGGTCGCGGACGAGCGCGTTCAGGGCCACTGCCTCCCCGTTCACGTGAGCGACGGGGTGGATGAGCCGCAGGCCGTGGCTGTAGTCCTCGTAGGTCGCTCCGTGCACCAGCGAGAGCGGCTGGATGGGATCCCCGACGCTCCGGTGCCATCCGTAGATCGGCACGCGCCCGGGCTGGCTGTTCATGCGCGTCGTGACGACGACGTCCTTCTTGTGACCGGCGATCAGCCCGTCGGGAGCGCGCCCCGCCCGCTGCTCCTCGATCATGCGCTGATGGCTTCCGTAGTACGCGTTCGAGCGCATCTCCGGGCCCGGCGTCATCGGCTGCGGATCCAGCTGGAGGTCCGCCTGCGCGTAGATGGCATCCACCAGCCGTGCGGTCGGGAGCACCAGCTCGAACGTCTGTGCGATGGTGCGCGCCGACGGCAGCGAGAGCGGCATTCGGACGAAATCGGCGTCCGAGCCGATGGCCAGATAGTCCCGCGTCACCCACACGGTGAGCGAGTCGCCCGTGCCGCTCACGAACGATATCGGGGCGAGCGTCCGCAGGACCGCCGGGACGTTGCCGCTCAGGACCTCGTCGACGGCGATCTGCTGCCGGACGGCGTACGAGAGGCCGTCCGTCGCGTCCAGGAACGCCGTGCCGGTGCGCGCGTCCGGCCGTCGGTCAGGCACCTGCGCGAGCGTGACGGAATCCGGCGTGGCGGGAGGAGGGGGCGTCTCGACGGCGGTTGTCTCGGCGCTGTCGCAGCCGAGGAGGCACAGGCTGGAGAGGAGAAGAAGGACTGCGAGCGTGTTCATGGCGTGTTTTCGGATGCGGGATCAGAGGGGGGACTGTCTTCCGACGAGGCTTCCGCCGCCGCATCGGCGCCCGCCCCGACCATCTCCAGCGCGCGCAGGGCTTCGGTCGGAATCGCGAAGATGACCGTGTTCGAGGCGTCGCTGCTGAGGCTGTTGAGCGTCTGGAGCGTCCGCAGGTGGAGCGCGCCCTGGGCGCTGCTGAGCGTGCGGGCGGCGTCGGCCATGTTCTGGGCCGCCTCCAGCTCGCCCTGGGCCTGGATCGTCACCGCCCGGCGCTCGCGCTCGGCCTCCGCCTGCCGCGCGATGACGCGCTTCATGTCCTCGGCCAGGATGATGTCCTTCAGCTCTACGGACTGCACCTCGATGCCCCACGGATCCGTCGCCGCGTCGATCACCTCGCGGATCTGGCGGGAGATGCGTTCGCGCTCGGACAGCAGCGCGTCGAGGTCGACCTCGCCGACGACGTTGCGCATGGTGGTCTGCGCGAGTTGCTGCACGGCATGCATGTAGGCCTCCACCTCCAGGATGGCCTGCTTCGCGTCGCGGACGCGGTAGTAGATCACGGCGTTGATCTGGACGGTGACGTTGTCGCGGGTGATGCTCTCCTGGCGCGGCACGTCGACGGCTTTCACGCGCATGTCCACCCGCTCCCACGACTGAACCAGCGGGACGACGGTGCGCAGCCCGGGCGCCATCACGCCCGCGAACTTCCCGAGCGTGAACTTGACGCCGCGCTCATACTCGGTGACCACCTTGAAGGTGCGGAGCAGGCTGCCCCCTCCGAGGAGCGCCAGAGCGGCCAGGACGTAGAGCGTAATCATGGGCTCGATACGGCATCGATGATGCAGGACCCGGAATGGTGCCTACTCCTCCTGCGGAAGAACGTTCAGAGGGGCGGTCAGGCGTCGGTGGCCCGGATGCGCCGGGCGAGGGCGTGCCAGCCGAGCCCGACGGCGATCAGCCCGAGCCCGACGCCCCAGTAGAGCGGCTCGACGAAGAAGGCGAGCGAGGCGCAGCAGATGAGCCCGGCGGCGCTGACCCACGCAGGAAAGAGCCGGTGCTCGGACGAGATGTAGAGCGCCGCGAGGTTGGTGATGGCGTAGTAGATGAGCACCGTGAAGGCGCTGAACGACCACGTCACGCGCACGTCGCCGATGAGCGTGAGGGCCGCGATGACGCCGCCCATCATGAGCACGGCGGGCCCCGGCGTGGTGCCTTCGGCATTGATGCGTCCGAACAGCCGGGGCATGTCGGCCCGTCGGCCCATCGCCAGGAGCACGCGGGAGAGGCCCAGGATGAGGTTCAGCAGCACGCCCAGCATGGCCGTGATCGCGCCGAAGGCCACCACCTGCGAGACGCCCGGCACGCCGAAGGCCTGGGCGGCCACCTCCAGCGGCGCCGCCAGCTCGTCCGTCGCGGCGCTGAGCCCGTCGGCCCCGATCGCGCCGACGCCCACGACGGCCACGGCGAGGTAGAGCACCATCGTCACGACGAGCGTCACGATGATGGCCCGGGGGATCGTCGTCCGCGGCGCGCGCACCTCCTCGCCGAGCGTGGCGATGCGCCCGTAGCCCGTGTACGCCACGAACATCAGCGCCGAGGCGAAGAGCACGGCCCGAAACCCGCCCCCGCCGCCGGGCGCCTCGAAGAACCCCTCGAAGTTGGACAGGCCGTCCGCGAACGCGGTGGGCGAGCCCGTCACGACGAAGAGGGCCAGCGTGCCGAGCGTGATCGTGACGACCACGATGTTCGTGACGTTGGAGCGGCGAATCCCGGAGTACACGACGGCCGTGAGCCCGATGACAGCCGCCAGGGCGAGCGGCACGAGCCACTGGTCGACGTCGACGCCGATGGCGCCGAGGAGGTATCCCGAAAACCCCAGCGCCGCCGTCGCCGCCGAGGCGCTCTTGGCGATCAGAAACATCCAGCCGGCGGTAAAGCCGAAGGCGGGCGTCAAGAACGCGTAGCCGTATTCGTACGTGCCGCCCGAGACGGCGTGGTTGGCCGCCAGCTGGGCGCTGGAGAGGCCGTTGAAGGTGGCCACCATGGCGCCGACCGCGACGGCCACGATGACAGCGGGCCCCGCGATGCCCGCAGCGATGCCGATGCTCACGAACACGCCGGTACCGACGATGGAGCCGAGGCCCATCATGACGGCGCCGAACGTGCCGAGCTCGCGCGTGAGTCGCCGGGAGGTCGAGTCGTCAGACATAGGGTGCAGTCCGTTGGGGTGGGAAGGTGGTGGGTGAAGCGAAGCTGGTATCAATCGCTCGGCGGCGGCGCATCCGTGTCCGAAGCGTCCGGCAGCGGCGTCGGGCTGTGCCCTTCGAGCACTTCGTCGACGAGTTCCGCGAGCTTCGGGCGCACCTCATCGAGGGCGGCCCGCCCGTCGTCGGTGGCCGCGTAGTACTTGCGCACCTTCCCGTCGACGACGCGCTCCTCCCGCGCGAGGAGGCCGTCTTCCTCCATCCGGTGCACGAGCGGGTAGAAGGTGCCCGCACTGATCCGGTAGCCGTGGCGGCGGAGTTCCTGCATCATCGCCATGCCGTAGAACGGCTCCGCCGCCGCATGATACAGGATGTGCAGCCGCATGAAGGCGAGGTATACGGCGCGAAGCATGACCGTGTGGCTCGTTCACTTTACCGTTATCGCATGCCGATATCGGGTGTCGATAATAGGAAAGCGCGCGGTCCGGGTCCAGCCGCAGAGCGTTACGATCGTGTCGGCCGTGCGCCGCCGGGCGTCGATAACATGCTTTTAACGGTCCCCTGAGAGCCTCTCAGGCCTCAACGTTGTAAGCGCCGGTCGTGCGTGGTATGTTTTCGTACGCGTGCCCGCTAATACCTGGCCGTTGCGTTGCTCGGCGAGAAGGTGTGGGGAACGCATTGCTGGTAAGGTACCTGCTAGGTGCCCGCCACATCGTACGATTTGCCAGGCCCTGTCATGAACGTGCTCCGCCGCCTCGGATGCCTTGCGCTCGCTGCTGTGCTCGTCGCCACAGTGGCTAGCCCGGCGCACAGCCAGGTCCCCCTCGACGACGCCGTGATGGAAGTGCCCATCGTGGCTCCCGAGCAGCCGGTTCGCTTCGAGCATCTGACGCTGGAGGATGGGCTCTCGCAGGGCAACGTCTACGCTATCCTCCAGGACCGGCGCGGCTTCCTGTGGTTCGGCACCGACGATGGCCTCAACCGCTACGATGGCTACACCATCACGGTCTATAAGCCTGTTCCCTTCGAGGCCGCCTCGCTCTCCGGCCCGCGCATCTACGCGCTGCACGAGGACCGCGCCGGGCGGCTGTGGGTGGGCACCGACAAGGGTCTCAACTTCCTGGACCCGGCTACCGGTCGCTTCACGCGCTACCCCCACGGGCATGCCTCAGCTCCGACCGAGGGCTTGATTCACGCGATCATCGAGGGTGCCACCGGGGTGCTCTGGATTGCCACGAGCCTCGGCCTAACTCGGCTCGACGTGGAGACGGGCCAGCATACCCGGTTCGTGCATGACCCGAACGACGACCGGAGCCTGAGTGACACGCATGTGTTCAGTCTGCACCGCCAGCCGGATGGCACCTTGTGGGTGGGCACGAGCAACGGGCTCAACCGGTGGAACCCGGAGACCGAGACCTTCACCCGGCATCTCTACGATCCCGAGGCCACTGCGCTGCGCTATAACCCCGGCCGGGTCACCGAGCGCGGTGCGGCGCGCACGGACGTGTCCCACATCGTGGCGGACCCAGCCGATCCGAACGTCCTGTGGCTCGCGGGGTGGGGGTTGATGCGCTTCGACACCCGCACGGGCGCGCTGCATCGGTCGCTGCCAGACCGCGCCCAGGTGTCAGCGCCCTATCTCGTGTTTCTTGCGCCGGATCCCGTTCGAAAAGGCGTGTTCTGGACCACCGTTTTCGAGCAAGGACTTCTTCGGTTCGATGTCACCGAACGACGCTTCACCTACTACCAGCACGATCCCCATGCTCCAACGAGCATCAGCAGCAATGACCTCTGGCATATCCATGTGGATCGGTCGCACGTCATCTGGGTCGGAGATCGCGACGGAAAGGGACTCAGTCGCTTTGGGACCAACGTCGGTGCGTTTCGGCACTACCGGCACCAGCCGCGCAACCCCCACAGCCTGAGCAACGACCTCATCTCGTCCATTACCGAGGACCACACTGGCGCGCTCTGGGTGGGTACGTACCAGGGGGGACTGAACAGGTACGACCGCCGGACGCACCGTTTCACGCGTTTTCGGCATGATCCGCAGGATGCGTCGAGCCTGGGCAGCGACGACGTGCGGTGCGTACTCGACGATCACACAGGTACGCTCTGGGTCTGCGTGGACGGGCAGGGGATCGACCGGTGGGACCGATCCACAGGCCAGTTCGTCCACTACCGCGCCGATCCAGCCGACAGCACGACGCTCAGTTCGGACTACGTCAGCAGCGCCTACGAGGACCCGTCCGGCACGCTCTGGTTCGGGACGGCTGAGGGCGTGCTGCATCGCTTCGAGCGAGCGACTCATACGTTCACGCGCTTCCCGCTGGTGCCCGCCGACACGTCGGACTTTCAGGATCTGTACTGGAAATCATCTATACGTGCGCTCTACGCCTCGGAGCAGGAGCCGGGCGTGCTGTGGGTGGGGACGTACGGAAGCGGGCTGATCCGTTTCGAGCCGTCCACCGGGGCGATTACTCACTACAAGCATGACCCGACGGACCCCCGCAGCCTGAGCAACGACGTCATCCAGGCAATCCATGCCTCCGAGCACGAACCGGGCGTGCTCTGGATCAGCACCTACGGTGGCGGGCTGAACCGCTTCGATAGCCGCACCGAGACGTTTATGCACGTCACCACCGCCGACGGCCTCCCGGATAATACGGTCTACGCGGCCCTCGAAGATGCACGAGGGCGGCTCTGGCTCAGCACGAACAACGGCCTCGCCCGCTACGACCCGGCCACCGGTGCGGTGCGCACGTTCGACGTGTCGGACGGGTTGCAGGGGCGTGAGTATAACAACCGGGCGTTCTTCGAGAGTGCCTCCGGCGAGATGTTTTTCGGCGGCACCCGTGGGCTCAACGCGTTCTTCCCAGATCGCATCGCGGGGAATCCCATCCCGCCGGAGGTCGCCGTGACGGGCATCACGCGCCCCGCCCGATCCGGCGAAACGGTGTCCCTCGCCTCGCCGCTTGCCGGGCCGACTGCGCTCCACCTCGCGCACGACGAGAACGACCTCACGTTTGCCTTCGCGGCGCTGCACTACGCGCACCCTGTGGAGAACCAGTATGCCTACCGCCTGGAGCCCTACGATGATGCCTGGCATCAGGGGGGCACGCGACGTACCGCGACGTACACCAACCTCGACCCGGGCGACTACGTCTTTCGCGTGAAGGCCGCCAACAGCGACGGCGTCTGGAACGAGGAAGGTGCGGCGGTCCGTGTCGTGATCCGTCCTCCGTGGTGGCAGACATCGTGGGCGACAGTCGTCTTCGGTGTGTTGGCGGCCGTGGCGGTGGCGGGCCTCGTTCGATGGCGCACGCGCGTGCTGGAGCAACGAAAGCACGAACTGGAGCACCTCGTCGCCGAACGGACCGCTGAGGTGGAAGCCCAGCGACGGCAGCTCGTCGAACTCGATGCGATGAAGTCGCGCTTCTTCGCCAACATCAGCCACGAGTTTCGCACGCCGCTGACGCTTATCCTGGGTCCGCTCCGGGACCTCCTCGTCGAGCGCGCCGGCCCGCTCGACGAGCCGCTGGCACGCCAGCATCGGATGATGTACCGCAACGGGCAGCGCCTCCTGCGGCTTATTAACCAGCTGCTGGACCTGGCGAAGCTGGAGGCCGGTGGGATGCACCTGCGCGCCCGGCGCATGGATCTGGTACCGTTCCTGCGCGGCCTCGTCGCAGCCTTCGGCTCCCGCGCCGAGCGACAGGGCATCTCCCTTCAGCTCGATGTCTCCCATGCTCCGCTCCTCCTGCACGCCGACCCGGACAAGCTCGAAAAGATCATTTTCAACCTGCTTTCGAACGCCTTTACGTTCACGCCCGACGGTGGCACGATTCGCGTGGCGCTGGCCCGGTCCGACGATGGCTGGGGCGCGCTTTCCATCGAGGACACCGGGCCGGGGATTCCGGAAAACGAGCTCCCCCATATCTTCGACCGGTTCCAGCAGGGGAGCACGGCAGTTGCGCACGCGCACGAGGGCACCGGCATCGGGCTGGCACTGGTGAAGGAACTCACCGCGCTACACGGCGGCACGGTCGGCGTCGAAAGTCAGGTCGGCGTCGGGACCTGCTTCACGGTGCGGTTGCCCGTGGAGCGCGAGGGGCTGCCGTCTGCCTTCGATCCGCAGCCAAACGGGGAAGGTCACGAAGTGTCTGTCGAGATAGACTCCGGTGAAATAGACTCCGGTGAAATAGACAGGGGGCTCGACGGATCAGAAGCGGCTGCACCCGAGCCGAGGAAGCCCAAGGCCGCGACCGTGCTGGTGATAGAGGACAACCCCGATATGCGCACCTACCTCCGGCGGCACCTCGCCGGGGACTATCAGGTCGTTGAGGCGACAGACGGGGACGACGGGCTGGCACAGGCACGGGCGCTGGAGCCGGATCTGATCATCTCGGACGTGATGATGCCGGGGCTATACGGGTATGCGTTGTGCCGTGCGCTCAAGACCGACGCTGCGCTCAGCCATATCCCAGTGGTGCTCCTCACCGCGAAGGCAGAGGAAGAGAGCAAGATCGAGGGGTTGGAGACCGGGGCAGACGCGTACCTCTACAAACCCTTCAACGCCGAGGAATTGCTCATCCGAGCCGAAAACCTGATTCAGGTGCGACGGCTCCTGCGCGAGCGGTACAGCGGCGAGGTGATGCTGACTCCGAGCGACGTCACCGTTCCGTCGGCCGACGCTGTCTGGGTCGAGCAGGTGCGCGACGTCGTGGAGCGGCACATCGGCAACAGCAACTTCGGCGTGGACTGGCTGGCCGATGAGCTGGACCTGAGCACACGGCAACTGCAGCGGCGGCTCAAGGATCTGACGGACCTCTCGCCCGGTGGGTTCATCCGCACGATGCGGCTGGAGCGGGCCGCGCAGCTCCTGGAGCAGCACTACGGCGGCGTCGCCGAGGTGGCCGAGGCCGTCGGCTACCGCGATGCCAAGCATTTCTCTCAGCTCTTCCGGCAGGTCTTCGGCGTGGTACCGTCGTCCTATCCCGACGATGTGGCGTAAACGGCCTCTGAGCCCGTTCTGTCGTGTCTTTCCCCCGCACGTGTCGCCTTTTTCTACCCTGCGGCTCCCTTCGTTGGAGGTGACGTGCGTACGTCGCTGCATCCCGTCCGTTCGTGCTGGCCCTTCCCTGTGTGCCCTGTCTCCAGCCGTCCCTCTCACCGTTCACGTTGACGCCCATGCGATCCCTGCTGCTACTGGTTGTACTCGGTGCGCTGACCATGCCTGTTCGCGCCCAGGAATGCACGCTCGACCTTGCGGGCGAGACGCACGCGCTCGAACACATCTATGCCCTGCGGATCCCTGAGCCCTTTGACGAGAAGGTGCGCATGACCCGGTTGATCTGTACGGAGGCGGTGCTCCCGAAGGCCGCACTCGCCGAAGAAATCGCCCTCGTACAGGCGTTTCATGCCGATGGGCAGCGCGGCGTGTTCGTCGACCTGCGCGACGACGGCACGGCCCTCTCCGTCCGGCTCAGTTGGGGCGATGCCACGACGATGTCGAGCGGTTCTGTGGCCGAGATCACCTTCGAGGGTAAGATTGGCTCCGATCAGTTGCGAGGCACGATTACCACAGATCCTCCGCTGTCTGTCTACGGCAAAGAGATACCGTGGCGGGTGTCGGCTGAGGTCGATCTGTCGCCTGTCACGGTCTGGTAGCGTACCGCCGCTCACTGTTTTCATGCACCCTCTCGGTTGTGCACCGATGAACCGATTGCTCTGTCTTTCCTGTGCGCTCGCTCTTTTTCTCATCAGCCTCCTGCCCGTCCTCCCGGCGCGCAGTCAGCCGCTTGCCGTTCAGAACGTCACCGTCGTCGACGTAACGGACGGGACGTTGCGTCCGAACCAGACCATCCTTATCAACGGCAGCCGCATCGCCGCCGTTGGTTCAGCCGATGACGTGGCGGTGCCCGAGGAGGCGAAAACTGTGGATGCGACGGGTGGCTACCTCATCCCCGGCCTGTGGGATATGCACGTCCACACCTTCAACAACAACGATCCGCAGCCGCCCAACACCTGGCACTTTCCGCTCTACCTCGCCCACGGCGTCACGGGCGTGCGCGACATGTGGGTGCGGCCGGGCGAACAGGCCGCGCAGGTGCATACCTGGCGGCAGGAATTGGAGGCCGGTACGTTCGTCGGCCCGCGGTTCGGCGCGATCGGCACGCTAGTAGACGGCCCGCCGCCGATTCAGAAGTCGGACACCGTGACGACGACCGTGCAGGCACAAGCCTTCGTGGAGCGCCTCAAGACGGCACACATCGACTTCGTGAAAGTCTACAACCGTCTCACACCGGACGCCTACCGCGCTCTGGTCGATGCGGCACACGGAGCGGGGTTGTACGTGGCCGGGCACGTCCCGGCCGCCATCTCCATCGCCGATGCCTCAGAGGCCGAACAGCGGAGCGTCGAGCACCTCGATGGCGTCCACTATGCATGCTCATCTAAGGAGGACTCACTGCGGGCCCGACGTGTACCCCTGTCGTATTATCTCGCGCAGGAATTTGTCGACACGCACGACCCCGCACAATGCGCTGCTCTTTACGAACGGCTCGCCACGAACGAGACCTGGCAGGTGCCTACGTTCACCGTGTTCCGCCCTTGGACTTCTCAAGACTTGGCCGTCCTCGCAGATGACGAGGGCCTGGTTTACACGCCCGTAGATGAAGCCACTGAGTGGCAGGGCCTGCGCGACTTCCTCACCTTCGCACCGCCCCCGGTGAAGCAGGGGATGGCCGACCTGTACGCGCTCGAACAACGCATCGTCCGCGAGATGCACGCGGCGGGGGTGCCGCTGTTGGCTGGGACAGACATCGGCAATCCGTACGTCTACCCCGGTTTTAGCCTGGTCGACGAGGTCAAGGAATTGGTCGAAGCAGGATTATCTCCGCTCGCCGCCCTCCAGACCGCAACGCTCAACCCCGCGCGCTACCTCCGGCGCACCGACGATCTCGGCACCGTGGAGACAGGCAAGCTGGCGGACCTCGTCCTCCTCGGCGCTAACCCGCTGGAGGACGTGGACCACCTCCGGCGCATCCGAGCGGTGGTGGTGAACGGGCGACTCTTCACCCAAGAGGAACTGGAGCGGATGAAGCACGAGGTGCTCGTCAACAACTACCGGGAGGCACTGGCGCAGCCGCAACCGCTCGGCGTGCAGCCGCTCGAGCCGAAGGTGCTCGAACGTTTCACGGGCGTCTACCAGCAGCAGGAGGGTGACGCGGAGGCCGAGGTGATGCTCCAGGACGGCGAACTACGCATCCGTCTCGATGACTGGGTGGATGCTGTCGAACCGCTGGGCGGGGCGCTCTTTCGTGTTCGAGACTCGAACGTCGCGTACGTCTTCCACACCGACGCCGGTGGGGTCGTGTGGGGGTTCGAAGTAAACGACGGTGACCGCATCGCTACGTACCGACGCGCTGACCGATAACACTCCCTCGATCAACACCCCCTCGCTATGCGACACGCCACACTCCTCATTTTGCTTGCGGTACTCGTCGCCACGGCCTCTGCCCAAGACGCTCCGCTCGCCATTTCGCCCGTCACCGTCGTCGACGTAACGGACGGGACGTTGCGTCCGAACCAGATCGTCCTCATCGACGGCAACCGCATCGCGGCGATGGGGGCCGATATAGCCGTTCCCGACAATGCAACGGTCGTCGATGCCACGGGCGGTTACCTCATCCCCGGCCTGTGGGACATGCACGCCCACGCGACGTGGCCGAGTCAGATCGAGAATTTCTATGCGCTCTTTCTCGCCAACGGCGTCACCGGCATTCGGGACACCTGGGGGGTACGCGAGGCCGCTGCGGATGCAGAGGCGGCCATCGCCTCCGGCGAGATGGTGGGGCCGCCGAGGGCCGTCGTGGCGGGCAACCTCGTGGATGGCCCTGGGCAGATCTGGCCGGGCTCGCAGGTCGCGTCCACTCCGGAGGATGGACGACGGATCGTAGACTCACTCCACGCCGCTGGAGCACCGTTCGTCAAGGTGTACTCCACGCTGTCCCGAGAAACGTACCATGCGATTGCAGAGCGTGCGCAGGAGCGGGGGCTTCCGTTTGCGGGCCATGTACCCCACAACATGCCAGCGGCGGAGGCGGCAGCGGCGGGACAGCGCTCGATGGAGCATCTCTACCAAGTCCTTGAAGGCTGTTCGTCCAATGAAGAAGCCATCTTGAAGGAGTATGAACGTGCGCTCAGGCAGGACACCGCTCGAACGTATCAGGAGATAAATGGGGTGCGCATTCGCCAGACCCTCGACACCCAGAACGACCGCGCCTGCCGCGCCCTCGCCGCTACGTTCGTCGAGCAGGAGACCTGGCAGGTGCCTACCCTCGTCACGAACCGAGGCTACCTGTTTATGCGCGAACTCGCCGAGGCGGGAGACGACCGCCTCCGCTACCTGCCTCCGCGTTCCTACGACGACTGGTTTCCTGAAGACAACCGCTTCGTCAGCGCATTGATCGACAACGACTGGGCAACCGGCGCAGCCATATTCGCCCGCCAGCTGGAAGTCGTTGGCTTGATGGCTGAGGCAGGTGTGCCGTTGCTCGCCGGGAGCGACACGCCCAACCCGTGGGCCTTCCCCGGCTTCGGCGTTCATGATGAACTGGAACTCTTCGTCGAGGCCGGGATGACGCCGCTGCAGGCGCTCCAGACGGCCACCCTCAACCCCGCCCGCTTCTTCGACCGCACCGACGAACTCGGCACCGTCGAGGCTGGAAAGCTCGCCGACCTCGTGCTGCTCGACGCGAACCCGCTCGACGACATCGCCAACACGCAGCAGATCCGCGCCGTCATCACTGACGGCCGCCTCTACCGCCGCGCCGACCTCGACCGGATCCTGGAAGAGACCGCCGCCCTGCACACCCGCCCCTCCGTCGCCGATGTCGTCCTGGACGTCATGGAGACCGAGGGCATCGAGGCGGCCCGGGCGCAGCACCGCGCCGTGCTGGCTTCGCCGCCGGACTCGCTGGTCGTCGGCGAAGAAGAACTCAACACGCTCGGTTACCAGTTGCTTGGACAAGGGAGGACGGAAGAAGCGATCGCCGTCTTCGAGATGAACGTAGCCGCGTACCCCGACGCCCCGAACCCCTACGACAGCCTCGCCGATGGGCTCATCGCCGCCGAGCGGTTCGAGGAGGCGCGCGATGCGCTGGCGCAGGCCGTTGCGCTGGCCGAGGCGCAGCAAGATCCAGGGCTGTCGTTCTACCAGAACCGCCTGTCGCTCGCCGAGGAACGCTTGGGTGAACAATAGCCACTGGAGGACTTCCCATGAGCCGCATCGTTCTCTTCCTGCTCGGATTCGCCCTCGCCACCACCGCGGCCTCCGCGCAGCCTTACGACCTCGTCGTCGCAGGGGGCCGGGTGATGGACCCCGAGACGGGGCTCGACGCCATCCGCCACGTAGGCATCACGGACGGGACGATCCGCGCTGTCAGCGAGACGCCGCTGGACGGACGCGAGGTGATCGACGCGACCGGCCGGGTCGTCGCGCCGGGCTTCATCGACGTCAACACCTACCAGCACGGCGACGATCTCTTTCGCCTTCGCGCCGCAGACGGCGTTACTTCCGTACTGCAACTGGAAGGCGGGGCTGTGGACGTGCCGGCCTACTACGACGCGCGGGCCGGTCGGGCGCTCATCCACTACGGCGTCGCGGTGGACCACGGGGCGCTCCGCCTCATCGCACAGGGTGACACGACGCTCGACGTCGTGGGCGGCCTCACCGACTGGCCCGGCATCAACGAGACGCGCGCCTTCCCCGAGTTCGACGATCAGCCGCTCACAGAGACACAGTTGGACACGCTCGCGGCTCTCGTCGAGCGAGGCTTGCGAGAGGGAGCCGTCGCCGTCGGGTTCGGGATCGCCTACACGCCGGGGGCCACGCAGACGGAGATCCTCCGCATGGTGGAGCTGGCCGCCGCCTACGACGCCTCAGCCCACATGCACTTGCGCGACTTCCACCGCACCCGCGACTGGGACCAGTTGTACGAGGTCTTCAGCACGGCACTGCTCACCGGAGCCGATCTGCACGTCAACCATCTGCAGAGCCATATGGGCAGCTACACCGGCGAGGCCCTCGACCTCATCGACCGGGCGCGGGCGGGCGGCGTCTCGGTGACGACGGAGTGCTACCCCTACACTGCAGGCCTGACCTTCATCGACTCGGCGCTCTTCGACGATTGGGAGACTCGGTCGGATGAGAATCTGAGCCGCTTCGAGTGGCCCCCGACGGGCGAACGCCTCACGCGCGAGACGTTCGGCCGGTACCGCGCGCAGGGCGGGGTGGTCATCATCCACCCGAGCGATGAAGCGCGGCAAGAGGCCGCCGTGCGGACCTGTCTCGCCCACCCGCTCCCGATGGTCGCCAGCGACGGGGCGTGGGACGGCGGGCAGACGCACCCCCGCTCGGCGGGCACCAACAGCCGCGTGCTCGGCCGCTATGTCCGTGAGGAGGGCGTACTGACGCTGATGGACGCGCTCCGTAAGATGAGCCTTGATCCGGCCAATCACCTCGCCCGACGCGTCCCGGCCATGCGCCACAAGGGCCGCGTCCAGGTCGGCGCCGACGCGGACCTCGTCATCTTCGACCCGGCCACGGTGATCGATCGGGCTACGTACAGTGAACCGCTATTACCGCCTTCGGGCATCGAGTCCGTGCTGGTGCGCGGCGTGTCCGTGGTGCGTAACGGCGCGATGCAGGAAAACGTTTTCCCCGGACAATCCTTGCGGGCCCCGCGTTCGGAATAATCCTGATGCAAACCAACGACAGAGCGATGTGTCCACTCTTGCTTGTCTGCAGCGGCCTCTTGATCGGCAGCGGTAGCGGTGTTGATAACATGCTTTTAACGGTCCCCTGATCTCTGGATAATTCGCTGGCCTCCGGCGGGCGGTAGGTTGATGGGCTGAAGCGTGCACCGCCGCACGCGCTCCCACCGGCCTATCACCCACTCGGAGGTACTATGCACCCTGGTTACACGCTACGCGGATTCCTGATCGGCCTGTTGCTCCTTGCCTTCCCCCATCTCGCCCACGCGCAGTCGTACGGCAGCCTGACCGGCGTCGTCACGGAGGCGCAGACCGGCGAGACGCTGCCGGGGGCGAACGTCGTGCTGGAGGGCACCGGCTACGGCACGGCCACACAGAACGACGGCACATACCGCCTCACGCGCGTCCCAGCGGGCACCTACACGGTGGCCGTCTCCTACATCGGCTACCAGACAGAACGCGCCGAGGTGACCATCGCGGGCGGCGAGACGGTGCGGCAGGATGCGACGCTGCCGGCGGCCACGCTGCCGGGCCAGGAGATCGTGGTGCTGGGCCTGCGCGCCCAGGGGCAGGCGAAGGCGCTGACGCAGCAGAAGAATGCCGCCAACATCACCAACGTCGTCGCGGCGGACCAGATCGGGCGCTTCCCCGATGCTACCGCCCCGGAGGCGCTCCAACGCGTGCCCGCCATCGGCGTACAGCGCGACCAGGGCGAAGGGCGCTTCATCCAGATTCGCGGCGCCGCCCCGCAGTTCACCACCGTCACGTTCAACGGCGAGCGCATTCCCTCGCCCGAGGGGGACGTGCGGCAGATCGCGCTCGACGCGGTGCCGTCCGAGATTCTGGAAGCGATCGAGGTGTCCAAGGCCATCACGCCCGACATGGACGCCGACGCCATCGGCGGCTCGGTCAACCTCGTCACCCGTCGCGCGCCGGACCGCCGGCTACTGGCCGTCGACGTGGCGGGCGGCTACGGCCCGATCCGGGATCAGGGCTCGGTCAAGTCGTCGGCCACCTTCGGCACGCGCTCGTCCGACGGCACGATCGGGGTGCTGCTCAGCGGCACCCTCAACCGCCGCAACTTCGGCTCCGACAACATCGAGCCGGAATACGACTTCGGCGATGACGACGCCCCGCTCGGCGGCGACGACCAACTGGGCGAGCTGCAGGTGCGCTACTATGACCTCACGCGCCAGCGCATCGGCCTCAACGGCGTGCTCGACTACCGCGCCTCGCAGAACGCGTCCGTCTACCTGCGCGGCGTCTTTACGCAGCTCCAGGACACCGAGCAGCGCCAGCGCATGAAGCACACGGTGGAGGACGGCGAACTGGGCTACGAACACAAGAACCGAACGGAGTTTCTGCGCACGCTCAACCTGGCGGCAGGCGGGCGGCAGATTCTGCCCGTCGGTCTCCAGATCGACTATCAGGCTACCTTCACGCGCTCTGCGGAAGAAACGCCCGAGGACGTCGAGATCGCCTGGCTGCAGGAGGACGTCGCCTTCGCGCCCAGCATCGACGACCCGGACGACATCCGCGCGAACCCGCAGGACGGCGCGCTGCAAAACACGGATGGCTTCCTGTTCGACGCCATCGAGCCGGCCACCAGCATCACGACGAATACCGACTACGTGGGTGCGGTCGACCTGACGTTCCCCTATCGCTTCGGGGCACAGTCCAGCGGCACGGTCAAGGTCGGCGGCAAGTACCGCTACAAGGACAAAGACCAGGACGTGACCGAGCGGGCGCTAGAGCTGGCCGACGGCGCGGAGGACATCGTCCTCGGGCAGGGCAACGGACTCCCGTTCGGCGACTACTACGACGGCGACTTCGAGCCGGGCGACTACCCGCTGCCGCCCGTCATCACGGGGAACCAAGAGGTGCTCGACTTCGAGGAGACGTTCCGCGCGCGCCTGGCGGCGGATCCCGAGACGGCCATCGAGGGCAACCTGGAGGACTTCGAGGCCACGGAGCAGACCATCGCGGCCTACGCGATGACTGAGCTCAACCTGACGCCGCGCCTGCTGGTGCTGCCCGGCCTGCGCTACGAGCGGACCGACGTGGAGAGCCTCGGCTTCGAGAGCGTCGTCGAGACGGAGGTCGAGGACGGTGAGGTGAGCACCGACCTCGTCGGCGTGCGCGAGGTGGAGGGCGAGAACGACTACGGTTTCCTCTTCCCGATGCTGCACGTCCGCTATCGGCCCACGAGCAACACCAACGTGCGGGCGGCGCTTACCACGGCGCTGGCCCGGCCCAACTTCTTCGACCTTGCGCCCTACCGCATCCAGGACGACGACGAGGTCGAAATCGGCAATCCCGATCTGGACCCGAGCCGCTCGACCAACCTGGATCTGCTGGTCGAGCACTACACCGAGTCCATCGGCGTCTTCTCGGCAGGGGCGTTCTACAAGCGCGTGCAGGACCCCATCGTGACGTTCCGCGACGAGCAGGTGGAGGACGGGACGGCGCTGGAGTTCATCCAGTCCCGCAACGGCGCGTCCGGGTGGATCTGGGGCATCGAGGTGGCGGCGCAGCAGCAACTGCGCTTCCTGCCCGGGGCACTCAGCGGCCTCGGTCTCTACGCCAACTACACCTATACGCAGTCGGAGGCGACGCTCGCGGACGGCAGCACCGCCCTCTTCCCGGGACAGGCCGACCACATCGCCAATGCGGCGGTCAGCTACGAGCGGGGCGGCTTCTCGGGGCAACTCAGCCTCAACTACACCGGCGAGTTCCTGGATGAGTTCGGCGGTGACGGGGTCAGCGCAAACCGGGCGAACGACATCTTCGTCCAGGAGCGCCTCGGGCTGGACGCCAACGCCACGTACCGCTTCACCTCGGGCCTGTCGGTCTTTCTGGAGCTGCTCAACCTGCTCAACGAGCCGCTGGAGTTGTACCAGGGCGACGCGGCGCGGCCGATCCAGCAAGAGTTCTACCAGCGCTGGGGCTGGCTCGGCGTGAAGTACAGCATGTGATATCGTTTCCGCCTGGCGACGTCCTGGCTAAGAACGCAACCTG
>JAAAOL010000233.1 GCA_009908885.1 Bacteroidota bacterium
GGTGATACCTCCGCAGGAAGTGCTATTCAGCTGCATACTGATCACTTCCCTGAAGAGGTGTCGCCGTGTTTTGTTCAGAGCCATCTCAGGCTGCGATAATCGCTAAAGTAATGACTAGAGCTGCTCGTCGAGGCTGGGCTGACGCCGCTGCAGGCGCTACGAGCCGCCACGCTCCATCCCGCCCGCTTCTTCGAGCGCACCGACGAACTCGGCACCGTAGAAGAAGGCAAGCTGGCCGACCTCGTACTGCTGGAGGCGAACCCGCTGGAGGACATCACGAACACGCAGCACATCCGCGCCGTCGTCGCCGACGGGCGGCTCTACCGCCGGGCCGACCTCGACCGGCTGCTGACCGAGGTCGAGGCGTCGGCCCAGTAGCCTGAAACACAGAAGAAACGAGGGAGCACGAGTTGCCATACCGACCTCGGACTAACATTCACCAACCCCCGGCTTACGACGATGCCACTTCGAGATCTCCGCACTCGCGCTACCTCCACAGCTTGCAGTGATCTGCTTAGAGGATGGAGCGGTTGGCTATCGGTCGTCGTCCTGGTGGCAAGTGTGCTCCTGTCGGCCTGTGCCGAAAACAGGGGCGCGACCAACGACCCTGCACGTCCTGCCCCAGCGACGGCCGGTGCGCATTTCGACGGAGCGGACTATTCCACCGAGGCCGAAAAGATCGCTCATGGCGAGCGCGTCGCCACGCTGCTCGGCTGCAACGCCTGCCACGGAGAGGATTACAGCGGGGTTAATTTCGGCGAGATCATCCCTATCGTCGACGGGCTGTGGACTACCAACATCTCACGCACTCTGCCGAAGATGAGCGACGGGGAGATCGAGCGTCTGCTGCGCGAGGGCGTGCATCCGACCCGCGAGATGTACCTGATGCCCTCCAAGCAGAGCCAGTTCGTGAGCGAGCGAGACATGGAGGCGCTGATCGCCTACCTGCGCACGATCGAGCCGACCCCGCCGCCGCCCCCTGGCTTCGAGGAGGCGGTGACCGCGCGCCCGACGATTACTGGCGCACGGCGGAGGAGGGCCAGCCCCGGCGGTATCATAACGCGGCCGAGGAAGCCGCATATTTCGCCGAGAACACGGTCCCCGACCTCGGCGACGACTATGCGCAGGGCCGGATGGTGGTGCAGACGATCTGCACCTCCTGCCACGGAGCCGCCATGGACGGGGTGGGCGAACCAGCAGGCGGGATAACGGATGCCCTCGAATATAGCCGATGCCCAGTTCGAACGCCTCCTCCGCGAGGGCGTGGACCGCGACGGCCAGCCGATCGAGACGAGTTGGGGGTCGGCGCACACGCCCCCCAGCCTGACTGACGGGGAGGTCCGCGCAGCCATCTCCTACACGAAGGCGCTGGCGCGGCGCCGCGCGTAAGGCAACCGGTGACGCACAACATCCGGTACCGCTGAGACGGGCGCACCTTCCGCTATTCAGGTCCTGTAGGTCACTGCCCGGAGCCGCCCCCGCTCGTCGATGACGTTGGTCTCGGTGCCTGGAATGACGTCGGTGTTCTGCGCCGAGGCGCAGCTCCACCCCCCGCCCGTCCGATGGGCGACGAACGAGAAGTGCGTCGTGCGGGGACGGGGGCGATCTACGTCTGCGACGGACGTCTGCCCTGTCAACCGCATCCGGGCATGGACGACCGCGACGTTGTCGGTCAGACGTTTTACCCTGGTCTGCACCAGCTCCAGGGTGGAGCGGTCGAAGATGTGGGCGAGGCCGTACGCGTGGGCCCGCTCGATGGCCTCCCGGTCGTGCCACCAGAGCCCGGTGACGTTGACGAACTCCGCGTCTTCGTCGAAGACGGACGCCAGCCTGTGGGCATCACGCTCGTTCCACGCCTCGACGAAGACTTCGGGGATGCGTTCGGGACGATCTAGAGAGCCGTGTTCCATGCCTTCGGGTTGAAAGCGTCCAGTCTACCTTAAGCTGCGCACGACCCTTCGGCGCATGCGTCATCGGTGGATTCGTCCAAGTTCGAGGCTGTGGCCTCCTGGTGCACTTCTTCCAGCACCTGGAGGAACGCCGACGCAGGCTGAGCGCCCTGAATGGCGACGCGGCCGTCGAAAACGAATGTGGGCACAGCGCGGATGCCGAGGCGCTGCGCCTGGGCGATCTCCTCTTGCACTTCTCGCAGGCCTTCGTCGGAGGCCAGAAAGGCTACGACCCGCTTCCCCGCCATCCCAACCTGTGCGGCGAGATCAGCCAGCAGTTCAGGGTCGGCGACGTTCTCGCCGTTCGTGAAATGAGCCTCGAAGAGCCTGTTGGCCAGGGTCCTCTGGACGTCGGCCCCATATTCCTGCGCGGCAAGCCAGAGCAGCCGGTGGGCCGTCAGCGTATTCACGGCCAGTGCCTCCTCGAAGTGGAAGTCGAGGCCTTCCTTCTTCGCCGTCGATGCCGTGTGCCGAAGCACCGTCTCCAGGCGGGGGCCGAACTTATCCTGGAGCCGGACCTTGAGCGGGATCGGTGTCTCGGACAGGGACGGATCCAGCTGGTACGGCCGAAACACGATCTCGACCTGGTCGGATTGCGGAAAGGCTGCCAGCGCCCGGGCGAACCGCCGCTCGCCGATGTAGCACCACGGACAGGCGATGTCGGAGTAGATGTCTACGTGCATGTGAAGCGGGAGAGTGAAAGTGAAGAGCACGGCTCCGCCGCCCTGGGCGAGGCCGGAAGACGTTCAACAAGATCGGCGCTCATGCCACCAACGTCCACGCCCACCGCCACGCGTTCACCGCGCACCGCTCCAGGGTGTACCACAATCGCTCCTGGGTTCCACACGGAACACATACGGACCAACAAAGCCCCAAACGAACCCAAACATACTGACGAGTGCAGAAGGTGCTAAACCAAACCGGCGTGTCGGATGCATCCGATAATGACATCCGGGCGATGGCGCAGCCGCTCCTTGGCCCGTCGCACCTCTTGGCGCAACTGCCCCAG
>JAAAOL010000017.1 GCA_009908885.1 Bacteroidota bacterium
GGTCGGCGGGGTCTTCCAGGCCGATAGACAGGCGCACGCCCCCGGGGTGGATGTGCATCTCCTGCTGCACCTCCAGCGGGACGGGCGCGTGGGTCATGCTGGATGGATGCTCGACGAGCGTCCGCACGTTGCCGAGGCTCACGGCCAGCGTAATCGTGTAGGCGTGATGCGCCAGGTGGTTGATGAGGCGCGATCCGGCTTCCTGCTGCTCGGCCAGCGTGTCGCCCTTCAGCTCGAAGCCGAGCAGGATGCCCGGGGCGAAGCTGCCGTCGTACGTCCGCATCTGCCGCCGGGCGATGTCGTAGCCCGGATGCGTCTCCAGACCCGGGTACGCCACGTGCGCCACCGCCGGATGGTCGGCCAGGTGCCGGGCGATGGTGAGCGCCGACTGCTGGGCCCGCTGGATGCGCACCTCCAGGCTGGGCAGGCCGTACGTCAGGATGCTCCACGCGGCCCGCGGCGAGAGGACGCCGCCGAAGTCCTTCCGGTAGAGCAGCAGCGCGTCGTGGTAGGCCTTCGGCCCGATGACCGCCCCGCCCATGTCCGTGCCGAAGCCGCTGAGGCCTTTCGTCAGGCTGTGGATGACGAGGTCGGCCCCGTGCTCCAGCGGCCGCTGGCAGTACGGCGTGGCGAACGTGTTGTCCACCACCACGCGGATGCGCTGGTCCTCCGGACGGCTGTCGTTCAGCGCCCGCACGCGCTTGGCGATGGCGGCGATGTCGATGACGTCGAACGTCGGGTTTACCGGCGTCTCGAAGTAGACCACGCGCGTCTCCGGGCGGACGTGGTCTAAGAGTGCATCCGGATCCGTCAGATCCGTCGGCGTGGCCGTGATGCCGAAGCGCGGCATCCAGGTGTTGAGGAGCGAGTGGGTGCAGCCGTAGACCGCGCCGTGCATCACCAGGTGCTCTCCGGCTTCGAGCAGGATGCCCAGTCCCGCCGAAATCGCGGCCATGCCCGAGGCATAGGTGACGGCCACGTCGCCGCCGGCGGCCATCGCCAGATTTTCCTCCAGCAGGTCCTTGTTGGGTTCGCGGAGGCGGTCGTAGATGTAGATGTGGTGATCGGGATGATCGGCGTGGGCGTATTCCTGGAAGCCCTGCGCCCCGCGCCCAGTCGAGTCCAGCCGGAAGGTGGTGGAGGTCGAGATGGGCGGGACGAGGTGATGGCCGTATTCCCAGGCATCCGAGCGCATGCGTCCGTGGATGAGGCGCGTCGTGGGTCTATAATCGGTTTCGTGCGTTTCCATGACGTTGGGAGGAGGTTGGTGGATCAGGCGTCGGGGGATCCGTTGCGGATCGGAATCTTGGTCTCGTGCTTGACGGTCGAGAGGACGAACGACGAGTGGATTTTGCCGACGTTGGGCGTGGCCGCCAGCTTCGTCAGCAGGAAGTCCTCGTACTCCGGAATGGTGCCGACGACGACCTTCAGCAGGTAGTCGCGCTCGCCGGTGAGGTGGTAGCACTCCAGCACCTCGGGCAGCGCGCTGACGCGGTCGCGGAAGGCGGTCACCTGCTCGGCCTTGTGCGAGGCCAGCGACACCTCCACGATGGCCATCGTGCCCTGGTTCACCTTGGCGGGGTCCACCAGGGCGACGAAGCCGCGGATGATGCCGCGCTGCTTCAGCTTGCGCACGCGCTCCAGCGTCGTCGCCGGGGCCAGCCCGACGCGCCGCGCCAACTCGGCATTGGTCATCTGCCCGTCGGCCTGCAGCAGGTTGAGAATCTGCCGGTCCGTCTCGTCGATCATTGGATGCGTCGTCTTCGATTCAGCGTATTACAACAATAATTATCAAAATCACCGAATTATATTCAATGATAATCGGCTTATAGCAAATATAATTCACAGTAGTCACATCTCCGTGTAGGGAGATGCCGGATCGGGTTGGCAGGGAAGGGCGCGAGATCGTACACTACCATCCCTCACCAACTTGAGCAGGCATGTTTGGCATCAACATCGACAAAGAAGCGCAGCGGCTGCAGGCGTTCTATGACGCCGCCCGGTCGCGACTCGGCGAGGCCGCCGGACTGCACGCCGCCGTGCCCGAGGTGTCCGGCTGGTCGCCAGCGGAGCACCTGCACCACGCCGCGCTGGTCAACACGGCGGTGTTCGAACGCATGCGCCGATGGCTGGGGGGCGAACTAGAGGGCGAGGACGGCAGCCCCAACCTGGCCGGGCGGCTCGTGCTGTGGCTGGGACGCCTTCCCCGCGGCCGTGGACGCTCACCGGCTGCGTTCCAGCTGGAGGGCACCTCGGACCTGGAGACGCTGGCGGCGGCTGTGCACCAGAGTCAGGAGGCGATGGACGCGATCATCCCGGATCTCGATGCGCTCCGCCAGTGCACCGGCGGTCAGCCCCACCCGGCCCTCGGCGTGCTGACGGCCCCGCAGTGGCTCCGCTTCGCCCGCATCCATGCGGAGCATCACCTCACCATCGTGCGCGACATCGAC
The DNA here is from genome assembly GCA_009908885.1 of Bacteroidota bacterium. Lineage (GTDB taxonomy): Bacteria > Bacteroidota > Rhodothermia > Rhodothermales > JAAAOL01 > JAAAOL01. Next base: position 2,451 of record JAAAOL010000017.1, read on the forward strand.
GAGCAACAGCCATGACCATCGACGTGTACGACGAATATCAGCGCCTCGGAGCGTTCTACGACGCCAGCGCGGCGCTGCTGGATCACCCCGACGAGGCCTTGCTGGTTGTCGACACCGACGTCTCCGGGTGGTCGGCGGCCCAGCATCTGTACCACATCTGGCTCGCCAACGGAAAGATGCTGACGGCGGTGCAGGTCATCCATCGCGGCGGCGGCCCGGTGACGACGGAGGGCGCGCTCGAACCTACCGGGCGGCACGTGCTGGAGCACGGCATCACGCGCGGGCAGGCGCAGGCGCCGGTTGGCGTGCGCCCGCCGGAGACGGTGACGCGCGAGGTGCTGACGGAGACGCTGGCCCGGAGCCGCGCCAAGGCCGAGGCGGTGGAGGAGCTGCTGCCGGAGGTGCCGGACCTGGAGGGGCGGCTGCCGCACCCGTTCATGGGCGCGCTCACCGCCGCCCAGTGGCTCCGGATGGCCCGGCTGCATGCGGAGCATCACCTCGCCCTCGCCCGCGACGTCCTGGCCGCCACGACCGACGCCGGATCGCCATGACCGAGCATCATCTGACGGTCCACCGTACGGCGCGCTACCACACCCTCGGCCCGGAAGAGACGCCGGACGCCGTGTGGTTCGTGCTGCACGGCTACGGCCAGCTCGCAGCGCCCTTCCTGCGCGGCTTTGCGCCGGTGGACGACGGACGACGGCTGTTCGTCGCGCCCGAGGCGTTGTCGCGCTTCTACCTGCCGGGCCACGAGCGGGTGGGCGCCTCCTGGATGACGAAGGCGGACCGTGAGACCGAGATCGGCGATTACCTCGCCTACCTGGACGCGCTGGCCGAGCACCTCCGCGCGCCGCTGCCGGACGACGTGCCGGTCCACGTGCTCGGCTTCTCGCAGGGGGCGACGACGGCCTGCCGCTGGGCCGTGCTGGGCGCGACGCCGGTCGAGCGCGTCGTCCTGTGGGCGGGCGGCCTGCCGCACGACCTCGACTATGACGCCCACGCCGAGACGCTGCGCGCGCTCGACGTGACGCTCGTCGCCGGCACGGAGGACGAGTACGTCACCCCGGAGCGCCTCGCCGAGCAGCAGGCCCTGCTGGACGACTACGCCATCCCGTACCGGCACGTCTCCTTCGACGGCCCACACCGGCTGGATGCCGAGACGCTGCGGCGCGTCGTGGGCTGAGCCTCACTTCAGCAGCACCATGCGCCCGGTGAGCACGCGGCCCGCCGCCTCCAGCCGGTAGAGGTAGACGCCGCTGGGCAGGCCGCTCGCCTCGAAGATGGCCTCGTGCCGTCCGGCGGGCTTCAGGCCGTCGGCCAGCGTGGCGACCTCGCGCCCGAGCAGGTCGTAGACGGCCAGGCGCACGCGGGTCGGCTCGGGCAGGGCGTAGCGGATGGTGGTCATCGGGTTGAACGGATTCGGGTAGTTGCCTGCCAGCGCGAAGCCGGTCGGCACTTCGTCGGCATCCTCCACGTCGACGCCGGTGGCGAAGGTGGTGAAGTGCTGCGTCGGTGACCACGGGCCGACGCTGCCGTCACTCGCCTGTCCCCGCACGCGCCAGTAGTACGTCACCTCGCGGCCCAGCGGCGGCGGCACCAGCGACGGGACGACGACCGTGGTGTCCAGCACGGGCGCGAAGAACGTGCCCGCCTCGTCGACCTGCACGTCGTACTGCGTGGCCTCGGTGAGGGCGTCCCACGACAGCGTGGGCTGGTCCGGCACCTCCGTCGCGCCGTCCTCGGGCTGCAGGCCGGTGGGTGCCGTGAGCACGGGCGACCCGCCAAGGCCCAGGCCGAAGTCGCCGAATGCGGCGAGGTCGTCGGCGCAGGCGTAGGGCGCGTCGTCGAGCGCCGTCAGGGTCGTCGGCGCAGGCGTCCACAGGCCGCGCGTGGCGTCGCTGCGGGTGACGAGGACCGCCTGCTGCGCCTCGTCCTCGGCCAGCCCGCTCGCGTCGAGGCAGACCGTGATCGTCACGGCGTCCGGGAGGCCCGTCGCGGCGAGCGTCCAGTGCGGCGCGGCGATCCGGGTCGGCAGGATCGCGGTGCCGTCGTCCGACGAGGCCGCCGTCCCGGCGAAGTGGGGCGCGTCGGGCGCCTGATCGTAGCGGGTGACGAAGAGCCGCCCCGCGTCCGTCGTCTTGCCGCCCGCTGCCGCCGAGGCGGTGACGGAGGCGCCGTTCAGCGTCGCCGGCGCGTCGAGATCGAAGTCCGTCTGCGCGAGCTGCGCCTGGGGCGCGAGGCGCTGGCACCGGCTGAACTCGCTCGTGCTGCCGTCGGCATCCGTCGCGGTGACCGTGACGAAGGGCCGCCCCTCCGCCCGGTCGCTCGGCGGGAGCGTGGCCGTGAACTCGATGACGTCGCCCTGCGGCGAGGCCGAGGCGAACGTGGGCGTGCCGAGGTAGAGCTGGCCCTCGCCCCACGTGGTCGGGTCGCAGGCGGCGCTGAGGTACACGTCGAAGGTGTAGTCGCCGAGGGCGGACGACGGGTCCGAGAACGAGAAGGCCGGGGCGAACGCGCCGAGGAGCGAGTAGCCCGCGTCTGTCGTCGTCGCGCCCAGCAGCTGCGGCGTGTTCTGCAGGCCGTTGGGGCCCTCGTCCAGGTCGAGCGCGTCGCGGGTGGTCTCGGGAATCGGACCGTCGCCGCGGAGCAGCGCGCCGTTCGCATCGATGTTGATCGTCTTGCGGACCGACAGGTCGATGCCGACGCTCTGGTTGCCGGAGATCACGTTGCGGCGGATGGTGGTGCCGACGCCGTGGCTCCCGGTCGTCGTCTTGCCGATGATCAGGATGCCGGTGCCCCGGTTGCCGGTGATGACGTTGCCCATGTCGCCGAATCTGCCGCCGATCCGGTTGTCCGAGGGCGTCCCGGCCAGCGCGATGCCGCTGCCGTCGTTGCTCGCGATGACGTTGCCCTGCACCACGAGGCCGGTGACGCGCCCGGCCGTCACGCCCGTCTGGCCGACCGTCACGGCGCTCACGCCGTTGGCCGCGTTGCCGACGATCTGGTTGCACGGCCCGGCGCAGTTGTCCAGCCAGGCGCGGCTCTCACCGCCGATCTGCAGAGGCGCCTCCACCGGCACGACGATGCCGTTGCCCTCGTTGTCGGCGATCCGGTTGCCCTGCACGCGGCTGTTCGTCGCCACGTGCAGTCCGTCGTCGTAGTCGAAGTGGATGCCCGCCTCGGCGTTCTCCGTGATGAGGTTGCACGGTGGGGCGCAGATGGCATCCGCGCGCTCGCCGCCCACGACGGCCTGCCCGCCCCGGACGGCGATGCCGTGTTGGTCGTTGCCGCGAATCTCGTTGCCCTCGAACACGATGGCGCCCGTGCCGTCCGCGTCGCGCAGCAGCGCACCGGAGCAGGCATTGTGGGCGATCCGGTTGCCGCGGAGCTGCGTATCGCCCGCCTCCACCACCACGCCGACCGTGTTCGGGGCGCCGTCGACGCCGATCTGGTTGCCGTCGAGCAGGTTGCCCGCGCTCTGGACGAGCACGCCGAAGCCAGATGGCGGGTCGTCGCAATTCGCCCCGCTGCCGCCGTTGCCCGCGATCTGGTTGCCGTCCGCCTCATTCGGCCCGCCGATCTGATTCTGCCGTGCGCCGGAACCCCGGATGATGAGACCGTGCCCGTTCTCCACGTCGGCACGCGTGTTCTGAATCCGATTGCCCTGGACGACGGTGGAGCGTGCGCTCCGATCCAGGAGGACCGCGCCCAGCAATTCGTTGCCCGGAGGCTCGCCCGGCACGGCCGTCGGCTGGCCGATGATGACGTTGGCCGCGTCCTGGACGAAGAGGGCCCCGTCGGCGTTGTGCTGGATCCGGTTGCCGACGATGGTGAGCGGCGCGCGCCCGGCCCCGAGGTCGCCGAGGTCCTGGATGCGGATGCCGTATGCGTTCGCCTCGATGCGGTTGCCGAGCGCATCGGCATCGCCGCCGACGGTGACCTCGAAGATGGGATCGCCTTCGGCGTGGATGCCGGAATTGCCGTTGGCCTGGATCAGGTTGCCCTGGATGGTGACCGTGCCCGACCGCGCGCCGAGGGCGATGCCGTGGTCGGCGTTGCTGACGATGGTGTTGCCGGGCGGGGTGCCGCGGATCTCCGCCGCGCCGCCGATCTGCACGTTGGTCGCGCCGTCCAGCCGGAGGCCGACGCCGTTGCCCTGGCCCAGCTCACCGTCGGCGTTGGCGCCGAGGTAGTTGCCCTGGATCTGCACGTCGCCCGCGTCGCGGACGAGGAGGCCCGCCTCCGCGTTGCCGTCGATGACGTTGCGCGCCTCCGCCGTCGCCCCGCCGATCGTCGCCCCGCCCGCCTCGACGAGCAGGCCGATCCGGTTCGGGGCGCCCTCGACGGACGGCGTGGTGCCCAGGTAGCAGCCTTCGATGGTCGCGCCCGCCCCGCGCACCGCGATGCCCGCGCCGCTGCCGAAGCCGTAGATGCTGAGGCCGCGCACGGTGCTGTTGGGGCCGTTCAGGACGAGCCCCGCGCCGTCGCTGGCCAGCGTGCCGTCCAGGTGGATCTCCGCGCCACCGGGCTGGGTCGTAGCGTCGAGGGTGATGGTCTGCTCGGCGGTGGGAAGCGGCGTGCCGGCCTCTTCGCCGACGGACAGAACGTAGAGCCCGCCGCCGCCCGGAATGTCGAAGGTGATCGCGACCGCGCCGGATTCGTCGTTGGCCGCGTCGAGGGCCGCGCGCAGCGTGCATTCGATCTCGTCCTCGCCGTCCCGCTCGATCGTCTCGCCCGTGTCGCAGCCCGGCAGCGGGGCGCCCGCGTCGTCCGTGCCGCGCCCTCGGTCTCCAGTCGCATTGACCACGAAGCGGGGGCCGAGGATCTCCAGCGGGCCGGGGCACGTCTCGTCCTGGCTCGTCTTGGCGCTCGCTCCGGCACAGGCGTCCTCGGCCTCTACCTCGTCGCCGTCCGGGTCCTGCCCTGTCACCGGCCCGGCCTCGAAGCGGATCGTTCCGGCGACGGTGGCGCGGTAGGTGTAGCGGAGCGTGTCGCGTTGTCCCGCATCCAGCGTGAGCGTCCCAGGCGTCGGGCCGTCCACGTACACGGCCTCCCCGTCGTCGTTGCTCGTCACCTGGAACGTGTCCTCCGGCGCGATGTCGCTGATCGCCACCAGCCCGGTGTTTTCCACAGCCACCTTCACGGTGATGTCCTGCTGTACGCGGGCCGGGTCCGGCGCGGCGAGGATGCGGTATGCCATGACGGCCTCGCGCACCTCGACGGTCTGGGTGATCTGGTCCTGCAGGTCGTCATCGTCCGTGACGGTGAGGGTGACCGAGTAGTCGCCGGGCTCATCGTAGCGGTGACTCGGCGTCTCCCCGTCGCCCGTTGCGCCATCGCCGAACTCCCATTCGTACGACTCGATGGAGCCGTCGGGGTCGAAGGAGTCGGAGGCATGGAAGTTCACAGCGAGAGGATCACTCTCGGCGGTCTCCCAGGTGAACAGGGCGACGGGGTCCTCCAGCGGCTCAATCACGCCGAAATAGCCCTCATCGTACGACGTCAGGCAGGCATCAAAGAAGACCACGCAGAAGGTGACGCGCAGGATCGTCCAGGGGCGCCCGCCCAGCTCCGGGTCTTCGGCCGTCGAGCCCAGCGAGGTGACGCGAAAGGTGCACGTCGGCGTGTCGTCCGGACAGTCGCCCACCTGCTCCAGCCCCGGCGTCCCGCCGACCCCTCCGCACCGATTCATCTCTTGTGGCCGCAGGCTGACGTTGCTCCAGCTCCAGTGGGCCGCTTCGTACTCATTGGTTTCGGTGAAGGTGACGGTGATTTCCTCGCCCACCTCCACAATCGTCGGGCTGACCGACACGTCGCCACCGCCACCATCGACTCTGCAGTTGGCAAACTCGCCGCAGTTGCGCGGGTCGCAGCCGCCTCTCGGAGGCGGGGAAGCGAAGTCGTCCTCCTGGAACAGGAATCCCGATTGCTCTTCAGCACCGTCCAGCCAGGAGGGGGGAGGAGCGCTCACGTTTTGCGCCTGTAGCGGAAGGGGGAGCGTCCACAGCAGGGCGATGGTGCCCAGAACGACGAGACAGAACGAGGTCCGAAGGCAGCGCAGCAACATCGGTCCGGAGGGGTATGGCAGGAATAACGACGAAGCGCTCTATTCCGTAACGTGCGGTTCGCCACTGGATTGGCTCATGGAACACGAAAGATGGAGCATGCCTCTCGCGCCGATGAGGCATTGCAAGTATGGTCCGGGGCACCTACGTTCATTAAGCAGACCGTTTACGAAGGCTCGGTTAGCCCCTCGTTGGCAGAACGACGACCTCAGATGAGCCGCTCAGCTTCGCACAAGGTGACGCAGTTGCTCCTGGAGTGGAGTGACGGCGACGCGGAGGCGCTGGACGACCTGATGCCTCTGGTCTATGACGAACTGCGCCGCCTCGCGCGACGGCACCTGCGGGGCGAGCGGTCAGGCCATACGCTGAATGCGACGGCGCTCGTCCACGAGGCCTATTTCAACCTGGTGGACCAGGAGCGCGTCGTCTGGCAAAACCGGGCGCATTTTTTCGGCATCGCCTCGCAGGCCATGCGGCGGATCCTGCTGATGCACGCCCGGCGGCGCAACGCGCAGAAGCGGGGCGGCGGGCAGCCGGATCTGCCACTGGACGACGTCATCGTCGTCGCTGAGGCGCACGTTCAGGACCTCCTCGCCCTGGACGCTGCGCTGGAGCGGCTCGCGGCCATGGACGCCCGCATGGCCCGCGTGGTGGAGTGCCGATACTTCGGCGGGCTCACCATCGCCGAGACGGCAGCCGTGCTGGACGTCTCGCCCGCCACGGTCAAGCGCGACTGGCGCACCGCCCGCGCCTGGCTGCACCGCGAACTCAGCGAGACCAGGCCCCCGCCCCCGGGAGGCGCGTCGTAACCCTTCGGGACGCCCGAGAACGCCGCGCCGGAGCTTCTCATCGGTACGTTCCGTCATCACGACCTGACCGCTCATGGACGCCGCGCGCTGGCAACAAGTCAAGGCGATTTTCCAGGAAGCCCTGGAGCGTCCCCCGTCCGAGCGCGGGGCGTTCCTGGAGGACGCCTGTGGTGGGGATCAGGAGCTCCTGGCCGAGGTGCAGTCCCTGCTCGTCTCGGACGAGCACGCCGAGGGGTTCCTCGACGTGCCGGCCCTCGACCCCGAAGAGGAGGACGAGCACGATCCCTTCATCGGGATGCAAGTCGGCGTCTATCGGCTTCGGAGCTTGCTGGGGCGCGGCGGGATGGGCGCCGTGTACCTGGGCGAGCGGGTCGAGGGCGACTTCGAGCAGCAGGCCGCCATCAAGCTCATCCACGCGGGGTTGCGCTCGCCCGAGCTGCGACGGCGCTTCCATACGGAGCGGCAGGTGCTGGCCCGCCTCCAGCATCCCAACATCGCCCGCCTGCTCGATGGTGGGGTGACCGAGGACGGCGTGCCGTACATCGTGATGGAACACGTCGACGGGCTGCCGCTGACGGACTACTGCGACCTCCACTGCCTCGACACCGACGCCCGCCTCGACCTCTTTCTCACCGTCTGCGATGCGGTCCGCTACGCCCACCGCAACCTCATCGTCCATCGCGACCTCAAGCCGCGCAACATTCTGGTCGACACCGAGGGGCGCGTCAAGCTGCTCGACTTTGGCATCGCCAAGCTGCTGGACGAAGAGCCGAGCGCGGAGGGGCCTGTCACCACCGGCCTGCGCGTAATGACGCCCGAATACGCCGCGCCGGAGCAGGTACGTGGTGAGCCGGTGACGACGGCGACGGACGTCTATGCCCTCGGCATCGTCCTGTACGAAGTGTTGACGGGCCAGCGGCCCTACCGGCTCTCGTCGAGCGCGCCGAGCGAGATCGAGCGGGTCATTTGCGGGACGGACCCGGCCCGGCCCAGCACGATGATCACCCGCGCCGCCTCCGCCGACGATCCGCCCACGACGCGCCCCGTCACCCCCGAGGAGATCGGTGCGGCGCGCTCCACGGCTCCGGACCGCCTGCGCCGCCGCCTCACGGGGGACCTCGACGTCATCTGCCTGAAGGCCCTGCGGAAAGAGCCGGGGCGGCGCTACGCCTCCGCCGAGCAGTTGGCCGACGACCTGCGCCGCCACCTCGACGGCCTGCCCGTGACGGCCCGGCCCGACACGCTCCGCTACCGGGCGACGAAGTTCATCCAGCGCCACAAGGTGGGCGTCGTCGCAGCCACCCTCGTCATCCTCGCCCTCGTCGGCGGCATCGTGGCGACGGCGTGGCAGGCGCGCGTGGCGGCGGCGGAGCGCGACCGCGCCGAGCGCCGGTTCGATGACGTGCGGAACCTCGCCAATACCTTCCTCTTCGAGTTTCACGATGCCATCGTCGACCTCCCGGGCTCGACGCCTGCCCGGGAGCTGGTGGCGACGCGTGCGCTAGAATACCTCGACGAACTGGCCCGAGAGGCTGAGGACCACCCGGTCCTCCCCATCGAGCTGGCGCAGGCCTACCGCCGCGTGGGGGATGTGCTGGGCAACCCGACCAACCCGAACCTGGGCCACACGGAGCGCGCCCTCGCGAGCTACCGCAAAGGGCTCGATGTATTGGAGCGCGCCACGGTCCTGCGCGGCGCGGCGCGTCCACCCGCAGCGCACGTAGCCAAAGCCGAACTCTACGAAAGCCTCGGTGACGTGCTTGGAGCCCGGGGCGACCTTGCTGCCGCGGACAGCATGATCCAGACCGCCGTCGTCTCGTATCAGCAACTGGCTGCCGCGCACCCTGACTCGATACCGCACCAAGTCCGTTATGCGGTGGGCCTGATCAAGCGAGGTGATCTCGCAGGTAACGACAATTTCAACAACCGCGGCGACCCAGCCACGGCGCTCGGTGCCTATCAGCAGGCCCTTCCCCTCCTCGAACGGAGTCGTCGCCTTGCTCCCGAGAACCCGCGTCCGTTCCGGCTGCACGGCTTGATCTACGAGCGCCTCGGCACCATCTACGAGCAGCAGGACAGCCTGCGCGCGGCACTTGCCGCCTACCGCCGCTCGCTGGAGCTGCGCGAAGCCTTTGTTACGGCCTATCCGAATCACGTCGAAGGCCAGCGCGATCTCGCCGTCGCTTACGAGAAGATGGCGGACATGTACGTTCACCAGCGACGGCCTGCCGAGGCGCTGCGCCATTACCGGCAGGCGCATCGGCTGTTCGAGGCGCTGCTGGAGGCCGACCCGCAGAACGCGTCGGCCCGCGTGACGCTGGCCATCAGCCACCTGCATCAGGGCGACGTCGTCGGCTTCGAGACGGCGGCGCATTTGGGGAACCGTTCGGCGGCGCTCCGGCACTACCGGGCGGCGCTGGACTTGCTCGATGCCGCCCATGCCGACGATCCCACGAACAGCCGCACGGCCTGGCTGCGCGACCTGTTGCGCGGTCGCATCGACGGGCTCTCCTAATCGTTTTCCATCGCGTCACAGTCGCTCGCGGCGTAGCGCTGCTGGTGCCGGGCTTTCAGGCGTTCGTAGGCAGGATCGTCCAGCACGGCCTGCCAGCGGTCACGGAAGACGACGGTCGCCGCCCGCGTGACGCCCGCCTGCAGGTACTTGCGCGCCATGTCCATCTCCACGAAGTCCTCGTCGGCCCGGTAGGCGGCGTACTTCGACCAGATCGCCTCGGTGGATTCCTGGGCCGCTTCCTCGTCGTTATAGGTCCCTGTGCCCACAGCGGCAGTAATTGGTCACGATTTTTCGGGACCGTGTTCTCATTACAGGCAGATTTTTCGCATATTGAAACGGTGTCGCCGTTTGCAAGAAGGCGATACCCGGCTCTCTGTTCTCATTCATTCTATCGTGCCAGTAGCCATGCGTCGATTTCTCACCGTATCATTGATCGCGCTGTGTGCCTGTCTGATCACCCTTCCGGCCTGCAGTTCCCTCGAAAACATCGACGACCGCATCGAGCGGGAAGCCGAAGAGCGCGTCGATCGTAACGTCGACGATGCCATTGAACGGGGCGCGGACGAGACCGAAGAGGCCATCAAGGAAGGCGCCAAGGGCGATAAGAAACAGGGCGATGGCGATCAGGACGAGGAAGACCAGGACGAGGAAGACCAGGACGAAGGCGGCTCGGGCAACTGAGGTGCTGGGTCATCCCGTTCTCGCCTGGCGATGTCCGCATCGCTGCGCACGTGGTGCGTGATGTCCCGACCCCTGATGCGGGGAAAACGGGCTCGCGCACCACGACATGCGAGCATCAGGTCCAGACATCACCCATCTAACAACCCCGAACTCGTCAGCCATCCACCCTACAACCCCCACGTCACCAGCTCGGGGAAGAGGATGATGAGCAGCAGGCCGAACGCCTGGATGCCGATGAAGGGAATGGCGCCCCGGTAGATCTGGGTCGTGGCCACCTCCGGCGGGGCCACGCCGCGCAGGTAGAAGAGGGCGAAGCCGAAGGGCGGCGTCAGGAACGACGTCTGCAGGTTCATTCCCACCATCACGCCGAACCATACGAGGTCGACGCCGAGCGCGGCGGCGGCGGGGGCGATGAGCGGGATGATGATGAAGGCGATCTCGAAGAAGTCGATAAAGAAGCCCAGGATGAAGATCGTCAGGTTGGCCACGATGAGCAGGCCGATGACGCCGCCGGGCAGGTTGGTCAGCAGCTCTTCGATCCAGAGGTCGCCGTTGAGTCCGCGAAAGACGAGCGCGAAGGCCGTCGAGCCGATGAGCAGCAGCATGACCATCGAGGTCAGCTTGGTCGTGTCGTCCATCGTCTCCTTGAGCGCGTCCAGCGAGAGGCGGCGGTTGACGAGGGCCAGCAGCAGCGCCCCGAGCGCCCCGAGCGCGCCCGCCTCCGTCGGCGTCGCCACGCCCGCGAAGATGCTGCCCAGCACCACCAGGATCAGCAGCAGCGGCGGCAGCATCACCAGCAGCACGCGCTTCATGAGCTCGCCCGTCGTCACGTCACGCACGGCCTTGGGCAGCGCCGGGGCCACCTCGGGCTTCATCACCGCCACGCCCGCCGCGTAGAGTCCGTACAGCCCGGCCAGGATCAGGCCCGGCACCAGCGCGCCGATGAACAGGTCGCCCACCGAGATGCCGAGCTGGTCGGCCAGGACGATGAGCACCACGCTGGGTGGGATGATCTGCCCGAGCGTGCCCGCCGCCGTGATGACGCCCGCCGACAGTTCCTTGCCGTAGCCGTAGCGCAGCATCACCGGCAGCGAGATCATGCCCATCGCCACCACCGAGGCGCCCACCACGCCCGTCGCCGCCGCCAGCAGCGCGCCCACGAAGACGACCGCCAGCGCCAGCCCGCCCCGCATCGGCCCGAACAGCATGCCGATGGTCTTGAGCAGGTCCTCGGCCAGGCGGCTCTTCTCCAGCATCGTGCCCATGAAGATGAAGAACGGCACCGCCAGCAGCACGAAGTTGGACATCACCCCGAAGGTGCGGTCCGGCAGCGCCAGCATCAGCTGCACGTTGAAGTAGCCCAGCTCGATGCCCAGCAGCGCGAAGATGATGGACGTGCCGCCGAGCGCAAAGGCCACGGGATAGCCGGAGAAGATGAGCACCAGCGCCCCGATGAACATGGACGGGGCGAGCCAGTCCTCCGGGATCGGCAGGGGCGCCAGCGGCCAGAGGACGGTCGGCAGGAAGAGCGCCAGCCCCGTGACGGGCCGCCACGGTCGGCGACGGTCGCCTGCGCCAATGCCCATGCCTCCGCCCATCGCTAGATGCCCTCCGCCGGTGGGTGGGGCCGATCCTCGTCCGCCGCATCTGCGGGGATCCGCCCGCGCAGGGTCGCCACCTGCTTGATGGCCATGGCGACGCCCTGCAGGAACAGCAGCACGAAGGCGATCGGGATGACCGTCTTAATCGGGTAGCGCGGCAGGCCGCCGGGGTCGGGCGACATCTCGCGGACGGCCCACGAGTTCATCACGGACGGCACCGTGGCCCACAGCATGAGCGCGCAGAAGGGCAGCAGAAAGAGGAGCGTGCCGCCCAGGTTGATCCACGCCTTCCCGCGCCGCGACAGCCGGGTAAAGACGACGTCCACCCGCACGTGCTCATCGTGCAGCAGCGTGTAGGCCGCGGCGCCCAGGAAGACGAGGCTGAACAGGTACCACTGCGCCTCGATGAAGGCGTTCGAGTTGAGGTCCACGGCCACCTCCCCGATGCCGCGCAGCACGCCGCCGAGGCCGGATTCCGGCGCGCCGCCCGCGAACTGGGCGAGGTAGCGCACGAGGGCGTTGTACGAGCCGACGAGCACCATCACCAGCGTGAGCCACATCACCGCCCGGCCCACCCACTCGTTGAGGCGGTCGATGCCGGAGGCGAGGCGCAGCCAGCGGGTCATGGCAGGGACAGGCGGTGGAGGAGGCTATGGGGCGATGCAGAATAGGCGATCCCGCATAGATCCTCAAGGGCCGGAGCGGGGTCTGATGGAATGCCGTGCAACGTGCTACAAATGAAACGCATGTGCCCTTAGCATGCCTGGCTTCTCGGATGCGGTATCAGAGTGATATCAGATTGAGACGGCAATCATATCTCGGCGGCGTCGGCGGTTGAGTAAACGGTCCATCTGTTCCAAATAACGGAATCCTGTAATGCCCGCCCCCACTATCTGCAAGAACGACAATTGTTGGCACGGATTTCGAAGCACACATGCTACAGACATGCATGCGCTTATGCTCCCGCCGCATCGAACTGTCGACCCCTCCCAACGCTGTAGGTGTAAACCATGAAAAACGCTACGAAGACCCCTCTCCTTACCGCGCTCGGACGCGGGCTACTCATGCTCGTCCTGCTTCTCCTTGCAACCGGCCTAGCTCCGGTGAATGATGCCAAGGCGCAAGTCAGCATCACGCAGACATCTTCTCCAGACGTGTTCTTCCTGGATACCAAGAACGGCTATCCTGGAGGCTATGTATCTTTCGACATTTCTACTACCTCCTCGTATAGTGATCTTTGGGTCGAGGCTTCTGGCTTCTCGAGCACGGGAACCTTGTACCTTGGTTTGGCCCCTAACGAGGACGGTTGTTATGAAGTCGGTTCACTCAACAATGAGACAAAACCGGCCTTTCTCTATTTTGCGGCTCCAAGTCTTCCTAATAATATCAAATCGACGAATGTTGACCCGCAGAGTTATGAGTTGAGGGCTTACGACGGCAAACCGAGCAGCTGTGGGGGTTCTGGAACTCTTGTCGGCAGTCCACAAACCTACACCTATAATGGCAATGCTGATTATGGGCCGATGCTGCAGGTCACTCAGGCCAATGCTAGTAAGATCGCATCGGTAAGCATATCCACAACGACACCACTTGTTGGGACAACCATCACGGTAACAGCCCAAGGAAATACTGGTAATGTGGGGGCACCTCAGGTCGTGGCTTATTCTCCGGCCAATCAACTCAATTGGAATGCAGATGCTTTCAAGCTCGTAGGATCTGTGGTTACGTTCCCTAACGGAGAAAGTGGGGATCTTGTCGACGATCTGTTTACTACGCTTAACGTGAATGGAGCTGGCTATCAGGCTACCTACACATTTGAGGTAGTCGCGCCGACGAGCGAGGCCTTCCCAATCGCACCATTAACACATACAGCCAGTGGTACTCAGACCAAGCATCCCAAAGTAGATCCGGCAGATACCAGTATTGAACCCGTACCTCCCGCAGTAGAGATCACCGTTGAGAAGCTGGTGGATGTGCCGAGCGATGATCCTGATGGGGGGTTTCAGACTTTTCACGAGTACACGCCACCAACCACTGATGATGCTGACCGAACCGTGACGTATCGGCTCATCTTTTCGGCCAGCGATATCGACAACACGAACATATCGCCACCTATCACGAGCGTGCTCCTGGATCACATCGTGGACGTGCTCCCTCAAGATGTTTCCTACGTCGGAAATCCAGTTGCTACCGCAACAGACGAGAATGGAAATACCACGAACCTAGGAAATATCAGCCCAACCACGCAATCCGGTTCTATTCCTACGTCCTTCTGTGGAATTACTAATCCTAGTCCACTCCTCGGAAGTCAACTCGAATGGAGCGATGGTTATTCCATTCCGGAGAACGGCAATATTACGCTTGAATTCGATGCCCTTATTTCTCTTGCTGCAGCTGAAGATCAAGGACGAGGCGAATTCGTCAACTTGGCTTTTGCTGTGGATGAGGATGCCGGTAGTTTTGATGAGTTAGCTTGCGATAATGCCGCAATCTTGATTCCACAAGTTCTCCCCGTAGAACTCACCTCCTTCGACGCGACGGTCGACGGCGAGGACGTCATCCTGCGCTGGGCGACGGCCTCGGAGACCAACAACGCCGGGTTCGACGTGCAGGTGCTCGACGCTGACGGCGCGGCCAAGTCGTGGTCGACGCTCGCCTTCGTCGACGGCCACGGCACGACCACAGAGCCGCGGAGCTACCACCATCGCACAGCTACACTGGAGGCAGGCACGCACACCTTCCGTCTCAAGCAGATCGACTTCGACGGCGCGTTCGAGTACAGCCCGGAGGTAGAAGTCGTGATCGGCCTGCCGGAGCAGTACGTGGTCGAGCCCGCCTACCCGAACCCGTTCAACCCGGAGGCGACGCTGCGCTTTGCGGTG
>JAAAOL010000105.1 GCA_009908885.1 Bacteroidota bacterium
TCCCCCTCGCTGTCACCGACTGATCACTTTTCTTTCATTCATGGACCTGTCAGGATTCCACGCGGATCAGGAGGTGTATCGCGATGCCGGCCACGTGGTGTATCGCGGGCACCGCGACGCCGACGACGCCGAGGTGTTCATCACGGTCACCCTGGACGAGAGCGACGAGGCGTCGCAGGACCTGGCCGCCCAGCTGGAAGCGGCCAACCAGCTGCTGCGCCGCGCCGTGGCGGCCCGCCGGGAGGCGACGTCGGCCCTCCGCGACAGCGAGGAGCGCTTCCACAAGGTGTTCGAGCACTCCAACGACGCCATCTTCATCATCGACCCGGCGGAGGATGCCATCCTGGAGGCCAACCCCAAGGCCTGCCGCCTCCTCGGCTACGAGTACGAGGCGTTGCTCCAGCAGCCCATCTCCGTCATCCATGCGGACGAGATGGACCAGTTGCGCGCCTTCGCCGAGCGCGTCTTCGAGGACGGGCACGGGTGGACCGACGTGCTGACGTGCCACACCAAGACGGGCGAGTGCCTGCCCGCCGAGATCTCGGCCTCCGTGATGGAGTGGGAGGGGCGAACGTGCCTGCTGGCGCTCGTGCGCAACGTCGCGCCGCGCCGCGATGCCGAGGAAGCGCTGCGCCGCAACGAGCAGCTGCTGCGCGCCATCGTCGACACCGCCCCGGCCTACATCGCCTACGTGGATGCGGACCGGCGGTACCGTCTCGTCAACGCCCAGTATGAAGAGGGCTTCGACCTGCCCGCCGAGGCCGTCGAGGGGCGCGCGTTTACGGACGTGCTCCCGCCCGAGGCCGCCGAGCGCATGGCGGACATCCACGCGCAGGTGCTCCGCGGCGAGACGCGCGTCATCACACAGAAGCTGGAGCTGCCCACCCACGACGCGCCCCGCTGGTTTCAGGGTAACTTCGGCCCGCACTACGCGGCGGACGGCAGCGTCGACGGGATGGTGGCGGTCAACATCGACGTCACCGATCACGTGCGGGCGCTGGAGGCGCTGCGCAAGAGCGAGGCCGAGTTTCGGATGCTGTTCGAGCAGGCGGGCGACGCCTTCTTCGTCATCGACCGGGACGGCTGCTTCGTGGACGTCAACCGGCAGGCGTGCCAGGGCCTCGGCTACACGCACGACGAGCTGACGGCCATGCACGTCTGGGACCTGGATCCGGAGGCGTCGGTGGAGCGGGTGCGGGACTTCCTGGGCCGGCTGGACCCGGACGAGGCGGTCACGTATGAGACCACCCATCATCGTGCGGACGGGACCACGATGCCGGTGGAGGTGCGCCTCGTGCGCTTCGAGCGCGACGGCGAGCCGATGCTGCTGGCCCTGGCCCGCGACATCCGGGCCCGCAAGGAGACCGAGCGGATGCTGCAGCAGGCCAAGGAGGCCGCCGAGGCCGCCAACCGCGCCAAGAGCGAGTTTCTGGCCAATATGAGCCACGAGCTGCGTACGCCCCTCAACGGCATCCTGGGCTACGCGCAGATCCTGCGCCGCAACGAGCGGCTGACCGACGCGCAGCGCTCCGGGCTGGAGGTCATCGAGCAGAGCGGGCAGCACCTGCTCACCCTCATCAACGACATCCTGGATCTGTCCAAGATCGAGGCGGGCAAGCTGGAGGTCGAACCGACCACGTTCCACCTGCCCGAGTTCTTGCAGAGCGTGGCCGATATCGCGCGGGTGCGGGCGGAGCAGAAAGGGCTGGCGTTCCTGTACGAGCCGCTGGACGACCTGCCGCAGATGGTGCGCGGCGACGAGCGACGGCTCCGGCAGGTGCTGCTCAACCTGCTCAGCAACGCCGTCAAGTTTACCGATTCGGGCGGGGTGGCGCTGCGCATCTGCCACGACGACGCCCACGCCAGCGACTCCGCCCTGCGCTTCGTGGTGGAAGACACCGGCGTCGGCATCACGGAGGATCAACTCGACGAGATCTTCCAGCCGTTTCAGCAGGTGCACGAGGCCGGACGCCGCGCCGAAGGGACGGGGCTGGGCCTGGCCATCAGCCAGAAGCTGACCCACCTGATGGGCGGCACGCTGGAAGCACGGAGCACGCCGGGTGAGGGCAGTGTCTTCTCCGTGCACCTGACCCTGGACGAGGTCGACGGCGCCGCAGCGCCCCGCGCGGCCGACCGCATCGCCGTCGGCTACGAGGGGCCGCCGCTCTCCATCCTCATCGTCGACGACCGGGCCGAGAACCGCGCCGTGCTGGTCGACCTGCTGGCGCCGCTCGGCTTCGACCTGGCCGAGGCCGCCGACGGGCAGGAAGCGCTCGACGTGGCCGCCACGTTCGAGCCGGACCTCATCCTGATGGACCTGGTGATGCCCGTCCTCGACGGCTTCGAGGCGACGCGGCGGCTGCGGCAGTCGCCCGCCTACCGGGACACGCGCGTCATCGCCCTGTCCGCCAGCGCCTTCGAGCACAGCCGCCAGGAGAGCCTCTCGGCGGGCTGCGACGACTTCGTGCCCAAGCCGGTACAGGCGGACGTTCTCCTGGATCGCCTCCAGCAGCACCTCCGTATCACGTGGACGTATGCGGACGAGGAGACGTCCGGCGATGCGTCCGACGCCGCCGACTCGGACACGCTGGTCTGGCCGCCCGCCGAGTGCCTCGACGACCTGCACGATCTGACCCTCGCGGGCGACATCCACGGCATCCGGCAGTGGCTGGACGCCCTGGTGGACGACCATCCGGACTGCGCCCCGCTGGCCCAGACCATTCGGAGTATGGCCGACGCCTTCGACATGGAGCAGATCGCCGACTTCATCGCCCCGCACCGCACCCCATCCGACGACTGAGCCCACCCGACAACCCAACGAGCGCATGGCGGAGACGAACGGCACCATCCTGATCGTCGACGACACGCCGGCGAACATCGGCGTGCTGCTCGACTATCTGCACGACGAGGGCTTCAAGGTGCTCGTGGCCCGCG
>JAAAOL010000026.1 GCA_009908885.1 Bacteroidota bacterium
GGCGATGAGGCGGGCCTGCTGGAGTTCGACGTCGTGCTTCTGGCCGTAGTCGAAGCCGAGAGCCTCGACGCGCTCGAAGCGCTCCTTGGCCCAGTAGAGGCAGGTCGTCGAGTCCTGGCCGCCGGAGAGCAGGACGAGGGCCGCGTTGCCCTGATGCATGGCGCGATGCTGGTTGCGATTCGTAAAAACGTCCGGGTGGATGATACCCGCGCGCCGCCGCCGCGTTCGAACTTCCAGCGGGGCTCGGACGTTCGCCCTACCGCTGTTGTCACCGCCCACGACCACCGATGGCTACGAACCACGACACGACCGACCTGCGCCCCGAGGTCGAAGAGAAGCTGCGTGAGGTGCAGGACCAGGCCGAGGCGCACACGCGCCAGGCGCTGGAGTACATGGCCCGGTTCGGCGTGGAGCCGGAAGGGCAGGTGCGCCTCTTCCAGCCCCCGTCTACGCGCCAGCAGGACATCCACCGCCTGCCCTATGCGCACGACGTGCAGCAGCGCGTCGTCTACGAGACCGAGCCGGGCGAATTCACCGCCCTCTGCCCCTTCTCGGGCCTGCCCGACTTCGGCACGGTGCGCATCGAATACGTGCCGGGCGACTGGATCCTGGAACTGAAGAGCCTCAAGTACTACCTGCTCTCCTGGCGCGACGTGGGCGCGGCGCAGGAGGACATCACGGCGCTCATCTACCAGGACGTGCTGCGCCACCTGGAGAGCCCCGACTACCTCGTCGTCACCACCACGTACAACGTGCGCGGCGGCATCAACACCACCTGCACCGTGGACAGCCGCACGCAGGGCGACGACTGACGCCTCACGCGCGGCGATGTCCGCCCGGAGGTCGTGGTGCGTGTTTCGTGATGCGTGTTTCCCCGACAGGATACCGGGACAGACTCCCACGGATTACGCGACCCATCCTCGGCCATCCGGATAGTGCCGAGCCATACTCCCCCATCCACCGACCATCCATAGCACCGTGGAACTCGTCATCATCGCCGCCGTCGCCGAGAGCAACCGGGTCATCGGGAAGAACCTGGATCTGCCGTGGCACATCCCCGAGGACCTGAAACGCTTCAAGCGTCTCACGATGGGCCATCCGCTGCTGATGGGGCGGCGCACGTTCGAGTCGCTGGTCCGCCAGTTCGGCGGGCCGCTGCCCGGTCGGCGCAACGTGGTGCTGACCTCGGCGGGCACCCTGCCCGAACATCCCGAGATCGAGACCTACCCGTCCATCGACGCGGCGCTAGAGGCCCTGGACGACGCCGAGCGCATCTTCATCGGCGGCGGGGCGCGGGTGTACGCGCAGTTCCTGCCGATGGCCGATCGCCTGGAACTGACGCTGGTGGAGGGCGACTACGACGGCGACACGTTCTTCCCGCCGTACGAACACCTGATCGGCCCGATCTACGAGGTCGCGACGGTCGAAGACCACGACGGCTTCCGCTTCGTGACCTACGTGCGGAAATCTGCTGATGCAGCCTAAATGCCGAAGTAGATAAACACGAACCCGGCGACGACGAGCAGGCTAAACAAGAATACACCTTCGGCCAGGCTCAGGCTGCTGCGGCCCAGCTTGTATTCCCTGGACTTGGGCTCGCGGGCGAAGGACGAGCGCTCGTTGTAGATGAGGGTGATGGCCGCCGGGATCAGCGCGAGCAGCATGTAGAGCATGTGGTGCTCGGCCACGGTGCGCACCACCTGGTTGTAGACGGCAAAGAGGATGCCCGCCACACCAGGGATCGCCGACAGCACGAAGGCGCCCCGGGGCGTCAGGCCGAAGCGCGAACGCTTCTTGCGCCGCTCGCGCCGTAGCTCACGGGCCGCCTCATACGCCGCGTAATTGTTGGGCGGCAGTTCGCGGTCGTGCTCCGGAGCCTGCGTGGATTGGGAATCTGAACTCATCGGCGGTACCGCGGGATCGTACTGCGTGGGAGGAATTTTTAATGTAGCGAAGAGCCGTCGCCAATATCTAGCGTATCGCTTATCGGTCCCACATCTTTACGTAGAGCCGCCTGGCACCTGTAACCATCGGCATGGATCTCTCGTCTGCTGGGACGAAATGTACTGTCTCACCCTTCGATTTCGCTATCATGATGCGCCGCTTTTTCCTCCTCACCGTCCTGCTCCTGCTCACGCCCACCCTACTCCTCGCCCAGAAGCCGCGCATCGTCGCCGACGACGACTGGTGCGACGCCGTGTATGCCCATGACGACGGCGAACGTGCCTGCGAGGTGCGCGAGATCACGCTCCCTGCCGACCGCGACGAGGTCGCCATCGACGGGCGGCAGAACGGCGGCATTCAGGTCGAAGGCTGGGACCGCGATGAGATCCTGGTTCGCGCCCGCGTCGATGCCCGTGCGCGCTCCGAAGACGGCGCCCGCCGCCTGCTGGACGACGTGCAGATCCGCACCGACGGTACAATCCGCGCGACCGACCCCGACACACGTACGCGCGAGTGGGTCGCCGTGCAGTACCACGTCTACGTGCCCCACGCGTCCAACCTGGACCTGGAGGCTCACAACGGTGGCATCACCATCCATGACGTGCAGGGCGCCATCGCCTTTCGCACCCTCAACGGCGGTGTCACCCTCGCGGGCCTCGGCGGCGACGTGCGGGGAACAACGACCAACGGCGGCCTGACTGTCGAACTCTCGGGCCCCCGCTGGGACGGACGCGGGCTGGACGTAAAGACGACCAACGGCAGCGTCACCCTCGTCGTGCCCGAGGACTACTCTGCTGAGCTAGAGACGGGCACCGTCAACGGACGCGTGCGCACCGACTTCCCGGTGATGGTCGAAGGCGACGTGACGCGCGACCTCTCCACCACCCTCGGCGACGGCGGCGCGCCCCTCCGCCTCTCGACGACCAACGGCAGCGTCCACATCCAGCGCGGCTGACCGGCACGACGAATCCGCCCGGC
>JAAAOL010000518.1 GCA_009908885.1 Bacteroidota bacterium
GGCTACTACAACGACGAGTACTACGAGGACGACTACTACGAGTACAGCGCGGTCAACGCCGCGGCGGACTTCCGGGTGCAGCCGCTGACCAACAATCGCCGTACGTCGGTCTCGACCTCGTTCGGCGCGCAGATCCAGTTCCGGCGCGAGTCGGAGTTCGTGCGTCTGGAGTAGCCGCGTCTTTCGTAGCACCACTGCGACAGCGCCATCCCGCACGCCGGGGTGGCGCTTCGCTTTTTATCCGGCGTTTGCAGGCGCGCTGAAACCCTGATCGGCCTGGAGGATAGGATCCACCGCCCGTGAGACGGCGGTCCGAAGCGGCTGTCACGATGGCGCGATGGCACCTCGCCTCGCATCGTGCGTTTACTACGTCTGCCGTTTCGTCGGAAGCCGCGCGTACAGGCAAGGCTTTTGTGGCCCCAACCGACCCCATGACGACGCCGAAGTCATACCGTCATCCGCTGAGCGACCGGGAGCGGGATATCCTGCGCCTGGTGGTGCAGAGCTTTATCGAGACGGCGGGGCCCGTCGGGTCGCGCTATCTCGCCAAGCGGTTCCCCATCGGGCTGAGCCCGGCCTCCATCCGCAACACGATGAGCGACCTGGAGGACCTGGGCTACCTCGGGCATCCGTACACCTCCGCCGGACGCATGCCGACCGAGCTGGGGTACCGCGCCTTCGTGGATGACCTGATGGCCTCGCCGGAGCTGTCGTCCGCGGAGAAGCAGCAGCTCCAGGCCGAACTGGACCAGATCATGGGCGACACCGAGGAGCTGCTGCGCGAGAGCTCGCGGCTGCTCGGGCGCATGTCCAGCCTGCTGGGCGTGGTGCTCAGCCCGAAGCTGTCGCGCGGCGTGATGGAGCGGCTGGAGGTGGTGCCGCTGTCCTCGACGCGCGTGATGGTCGTCATCAGCGTGCGCAGCGGCTTCGTCAAGACCATCGTGCTGGAGGTCGAGTCGCGCGTAAAGCGGTCCGAGCTGGACCGCGTGGTGGCCATCCTGAACGAGCGCCTCGCCGGGCTGACGCTGGACGAGATCCGGCGCACCTATACCACCCGCACCCGCGACATCGACGACGACCGCACCGGCATCGTGCGGCTGCTGCAGAGCGAGTCGGACGTGCTCTTCAGCGAGCCTGCCGAGGGCCGCGTCCGCCTCAGCGGCACGCACCACCTGATCACACAGCCCGAGTTCCAGGAGGTGGATAACGTGCGCCACCTCATCGGCCTGATCGAGGACGAGGGCTACGTGGTGCACCTGCTGGAAGAGCAAGAGGCCGCCGAGGCCGACGACACCGACGCGGACGACGAGGTCGGGCGGGCCGTGGCCACCATCGGCAGTGAGAACAGCGACGAGAACGTCGAGCGATACTCCATCGTCACCGCCAAGTACGCCGTCGGCGACACGGTCGGCACCCTCGGCATCATCGGGCCGATGCGGATGGACTACGAGCGCGTGATGGCCCTGATCGAAAACATGGCGGCTCTGATCAGCCGCCCCACGACGACCTAACCCCACGAACGACCTGAGACGAATAGATGAGCAAGAACGGACCCAACGTGCAGGCGCCGGACGAGGCGCCCGACACCGCCGACGTGGCCGAAGAGAAAGCGCCGGAGGCCCCGACCAACGGCGATGCAGACGCTCCGGCAGCCGAGAGCACGGCAGACGAGAACACGGCGCCCGACGTGGACGCTGACGCCGAAGCGCTGGCCGCCGAGGCGGAGCACCTGGAGCAGGAGCTGGCGCAGACCAAAGACCGGCTGCTGCGGCAGATGGCGGAGTTTCAGAACTTCCGCCGCCGCATGGAGCGGGAGCGCGACCAGCAGTTTCAGTTCGGGCAGACGCAGGTGCTGCGCCCGCTGCTGGACGTGCTGGACGACTTCCGCCGCAGCCTGGAGGCCGCCGAGCAGGTCGAAGCCAACCAGGAGGGCGAGGCGGGCCCGGCGTATCAGGCGCTCAAGGAGGGCGTCGAGATGGTCTATCAGAAGTTCAACGACGAGCTGGAAAAGCTGGGCGTCGAGCCGATCGACGCCGTAGGCCAGCCGTTCGACGAGACGCTGCACGACGCCATGATGCAGCAACCTGCGCCGGACGACGACACGCCCGAAGGCACGGTGCTGGACGAGCTGCAGCGCGGCTACCGCCTGGGCGACCGCGTCCTGCGCCATGCCAAGGTCATCGTGGCGGGCTGACCGCCGCGTCCGAGCACACTCCCTGACATCGACCCTGACTACTACGCGACATGCGCGATTACTACGAGATTCTCGGGGTGAGCCGGGACGCGTCGGCGGCGGAGATCAAGAAAGCCTACCGCAAGCTGGCCCTGGAGTACCACCCGGACCGCAACCCCGACGACGCGGAGGCGGAGTCCAAGTTCAAGGAGGCCGCCGAGGCGTACGAGGTGCTCTCGGACGACCAGAAGCGGGCCCGCTACGACCGTTTCGGCCATGCGGGCGTGCGTGGCAACGGTGGGCGTGGCGGCCCGGGCTTCCAGGACGTCAACGACATCTTCAGCGCCTTCAGCGACATCTTCGGCGGAGCCGCGGGCGGGGGCGGCACCATCTTCGACGAGGTGTTCGGCGGCGGCGGGCGACGGCGACGCTCCCGGCGCAACAACACCGGGGGCGACCTGCGCATCCAGCTGCCCCTCACGCTCGAAGAGATCGCCGAGGGCACGGAGAAGAAGATCAAGGTGCGCAAGTACGTCCCCTGCGACGCCTGCGACGGCACGGGCGCCGACGAGGGCGAGCCGGAGTTCGAGTCGTGCCAGACGTGCGACGGCGCGGGCGAAATCCGCCGCGTGACGCGCTCGGTCTTCGGCCAGCTCGTCAACGTGCAGACGTGCCCCAACTGTCAGGGGCAGGGGCGCAAGCTCAACAACCCCGATCCTGCCTGCGGCGGCACGGGGCGCATCAAGGGC
>JAAAOL010000430.1 GCA_009908885.1 Bacteroidota bacterium
GCCGGTGCCGAACGACAATTACACTTCCCCACCCGACGACAACTACACCTCCCCATCTTCAATAAGTTGGCCTCGTCGGCGAGGCACGAGATGCGGAGCCGTGCAGGCCAGCGACGCTCAAGTGAGGAAACTGATGGAAGAGATTGGAAAGCACGGGGATCTGAGCCGTGCCGCCATGCGGGCGGACATGGATCGGAAGACGGCCCGGAAGTACGTGAAGGAGGGGAAGCTGCCGAGCGAGCTGAAGAAGCCGCGATCGTGGCGGACGCGGCAGGACCCGTTCGAAAAGGATTGGCCTTGGATCGAGGAGCAGCTGCGAGGCGCGCCCGAACTCGAGGCGGTGACGCTCTTCGAGGCGCTGCAGGAGCGCCACCCCGGGCGCTACCAGGCGGGCCAGCTACGCACGCTCCAGCGGCGCATCAAGAGGTGGCGCGTGGCGCAGGGTCCGGAGCAAGAGGTGTTCTTCGGCCAGGAGCACCGCCCTGGAGAGGCGGTCCAGACGGACTTCACCGACGCGACGTGGCTCGAGGTGACGATCGCCGGGGTCGCGTTTGCGCACATGCTCTGCCACGTGGTGCTGCCCTACTCGAACTGGGAGTGGGTGACGGTCTGTCTGAGCGAGTCGTACCTCGCGCTGAAGCGGGGCGTGCAGGAGGGCATCTTCCGCCTCGGGCGTGTCCCCGAGTGGCACCAGAGCGACAACACGAGCGCGGCGACGCACAAGCCGCAGACGGGCAAACGGGTCTTCAACGACGAGTACGACGCCTTCATCCGACAGCTCGGCATGAAGCCGAGGACGATCGGGATCGGGAAGAAGGAGCAAAACGGGGACGTCGAGTCGCTCAACGGCGCGTTGAAGCGCTGGCTGAACCAACGCCTGCTGCTTCGGGGGAGTCGAGACTTCGAGAGCGTCGAGGCGTACGAGGCATGGCTGTGGGAGCTGCTGCAGCAGCGAAATCGACGGCGCGACGAACGGCTGAAGGAGGACTTGGCGGCCATGACGCCGCTGAAGACCGGGCGGCTCGTCGAATATCGTGAGCTGCAGGTCTCCGTCTCGCAGATGAGCACGATCCGAGTCCTCTTCAACACCTACTCGGTGCCGTCGCGGCTGAAGAGCGCGCGGAAGGTGCGGGTACGTGTCTACGAGCGCACGCTCGAGGTCTGGTACGGCGGCGAGCGTCAGCTCACGTTGGAACGACTGAGGGGACGGCACGGACGGCGGATCAACTACCGGCACATCATCTGGTCTCTGGTGCGCAAGCCCGGCGCCTTCGCGCGCTACCGCTACCGCGACGACCTCTTTCCCTCGGGGGTGTTCCGTCGGGCGCACGAGGTCATCTACGAACGCCACCCCAACGTCCGCGGCGATCTGGAGTACCTGCGGATCCTCCACCTCGCTGCGGCAACGATGGAGTCGGAGGTGGAAGCCGCGCTCGAATGCCTCCTCGAGGCGGGAGAGACGTTGAGCGCCGATGCGGTGCGCGAGCTCGTGACCGTCGAAACGGCTCCAGCGCCGCCGGAGATGCCGGCCTACGAGGTGGCGCTCTCGGAGTACGACGAGTTGCTCGGTGGCGGCGAGGACGATGACGCCGACGACGCAGAGGCGGAGGTGGCATCATGACGGACGAGCGCAAGGACTCGCCGCAAGACTCGCTGCTGCTGATGCTCCGGACGCTGAAGCTGCCGTCGTTCGCCGCTTGCTACGAAGAGGTCGCGGCGCAGGGGGAACGACAAGGGTGGACCTTCAGCCGCTTCTTGCACCACCTCTGCGAGCTCGAAGCGGCCGACCGGCAAGAGCGGCGAATTGCCCGGTTGCTCAAACAGTCGGCGCTGCCGCCCGACAAGACGCTCGCCACGCTCAACACCAAGAAGCTGCCTGCGAAGGTGGCGCGGATGCTGCCGAGCTTGTGCGAGGGCGACTTCCTCGGTCGGGCGGAGAACATCCTCGCCTTCGGCTTGCCGGGACGAGGCAAGACGCACCTCGTCTGCGGCATCGGCCACGAGCTGGTGCGGCGTGGGCACCGCGTGCTCTTCATCCCCACCTACCGCTTGGTGCAGCGGCTGCTCATCGCGAAACGCGAGCTCACGCTCGAGCGCGAGCTGCAGCGCCTCGACCGCTTCGAAGCGGTCATCCTCGACGACATCGGCTACGTCCAGCAGGACCGCGACGAGATGGAGGTGCTCTTCACGTTTCTCGCGCAGCGCTACGAGCGGCGCAGCGTGATCATCACGAGCAACCTCGTCTTCTCTCAGTGGGATCGGATCTTCAAGGACGCCATGACGACCGCTGCCGCGATCGATCGCCTGGTGCACCACTCGATGATCATCGAGATGACCGGCCCGAGCATCCGCGGCGAGCAAGCCAAGTCGAAGACGGGAGCGAAAGCGCAGAAGACCAGCGAGCAGAACCCCCGAGCCACCCCATGACCACGCGAGCGACCATCACCGGCGATCACCGCCCTGCTGCCTGGAGGGGCTCCGGGGCGGGCGGGCCCTTTGTGGGGGCCCGCTGGATCCGCCCCTGCGCCTTGCCGCCAGCGATGGTCGCTCGCTCCTGCGGGCCGGTCCCCCCATCGGCGATCACCGTCGCGGGGACCATGAGCGACAAGGAGGAGGACCACCACGACCCACAACCCACACCAACCTGGGCCGCCTGCCCGTCGCCCGCACCCGGCGGTCGACGGCTCGGCCACGAAGTAAAGACGTGCGCCGCAAGCGGCGCGCTCTTCACCCGACAGTCGGGGGCTCTGCCCCCGGTACCCCCGAGGTTTTTCGCCTTGGGGACAGCCGGATGGAGGCTGAGCGAACGTCTCGGCCAAGCCGTCCACACGACGACGACTACGTCACACACCACCCAACCCGGTGGGGAAGTCTAATTGTCGTCGATGGGGAGGTGTAATTGTCGTTGCGCACGGGGT
>JAAAOL010000055.1 GCA_009908885.1 Bacteroidota bacterium
CCGAGCGTGGGGGTCGGTAGCCGCCGCCCGCTCCAGAAACGCGTAGTAGTCCGTGTCCTCGATCATGTGCGAGGGATCCACCGGACCACTCCGCTCCAACCCGATGGATCGCAGCAGGGCATCCTTGTCGACCCCATCGGTGACCTCTTCCACGACTTTCCGGGCAAAGAGCGATGTTACCATTCCCATAAGATGCGTATTGCTGGTCAGCCGTCGACGGTACCAGGTCCTCCGATGTACCGGCAGCGAGACGCTCGACCAGGGCCGGGCTCGTGCGACGTCGGAGATGAACCGGTGAAGACAGACTCAGCTTAATCAATCCCGGGCAAAAAAGCCGAGGTGGGCGACCCCGCGCTGCCGTATTTTGAAGAGGGCTGCGTTTCTGATACAGCTCCTGCCGGGAGACGGGACGCTCCGACTCACGAGGACGGCCCACCTTCCTCGCCGAGCGCGCGGGTGAAGGTCCTGCCGCAAGGCCCCCCCCATCCCCTCGACCCTCGCCGGCCTCGACGGCTTCGCCATATCCATTCGAACCCCGGCCCGATGTTCACCCGGTTCGCCCCGAAGACCCGACGGAATATCATCCGCATCCTGCCTTTCGGCGTCATCTGGTTCGGGTTCAGCGTCATTTTTCTCATCTCGGATTATGCGGCCGTCGGGGATCAGGGCGGCATTCCCGATTCAGCCATCCAACTCGACCTCGGCATTTTCTTCTTCGCCAGCCTCGCCGTGAGCGCGGTAGGTCTCCTCGTGGGCACCATCGAACTGGTCTACCTGCACGACCGGTTTGCGAACAACAGCCTCACCCGGAAGATCGTCTACAAGACCCTGTTCTACTCCGGGCTCCTCTTCGGCGTCACGCTGATCACCTTTCCCATCGCGGCCAGCATGGAGCTCGGCGCCCCCCTCTGGGACGAGCGCGTCTGGGACAAGCTGTCGACCTTCCTGGTCAGCAAGACCCATCTGAACACGGCGATCCAGCTGTCCACCATGCTGGGGGTGTCCCTGTTCTACGCCGAGATCAGCGAGCACATGGGCCACGGCGTGCTGCTCAACTTCTTCACGGGGCGCTACCACCGACCCAAAGAAGAGACGCGCATCTTCCTGTTCTCGGACATGAAGTCCTCCACGCAGATCGCGGAGCAGCTGGGCCACCTGCGCTACTTCGATCTGCTCCGGGCGTATTACGTCGACCTCTCCGACGGCATCATCGACCACGGGGGCGAGATTTATCAGTACGTGGGGGATGAGGTCGTCGTCTCATGGCCCGTCGAGGAGGGGCTGAAGAACCGGCAGTGCATCGACTGCTTTTTTGCGATGAAACGGGATCTGCAGCAGAGGGGCGACTGGTACCGCCAGCATTTCGGCGTCGTGCCGGACTTCAAGGCGGGGCTGCACGTCGGGGCGGTGACCACCGGCGAGATCGGCGCGCTCAAGAAGGAGATCATCTTCACGGGCGACGTGCTCAACGCGACCGCGCGCATCCAAGGACTATGCAACCGGTACGGCGTGGATCTGCTGATCTCGGGCGACCTGGTAGAGCGCCTGGACCTGGGCGCGGCCTACACGGCCCGTCCGCTAGGGCACCACCGGCTGCGAGGGAAAGCCCAGGAGGTCGAGCTGTTTACCCTGGCGTGATGCCGCCGTCGCGACACGGCATCGGGGTCGAAGCCCCTATTCCTCCGAAAAGTCGCGGTGGCCGAAGTAGTGCAGCACGTATTTCATCTTGGCCGACTTCTGCTTGCCGAAGCCAGGCAGCTTCTTGACGCGCTTGGCCACGGTGTCGGCGTCGGCGCCGTCGTTCCACAGGTTGGCTGCATCGCCGTCGTAGTCCTCGGCGATGATCGTGGCCACCTTCTGCGTCGTGTCGGCCATTTTGTTCGTGAAGCGATGCACGGCGGGCGACTCGGCGAACACCTCGCGAAACGCGTCGGCGTCCATCTCGGCGATCTTGGCCATGTCGAGGTGGCCGAGGCGCTCGCGCAGGCGGTGCGGCCCCGTGAAGGCATACTCGGCCCGCACGCGCTGGTCGTAGAGCAGGCCCAGCAGCGCTGCGTTGGGCTCCTCGCGGAGGAAGTCGTCGTCCTCCACCTCGCCCGTCAGGGTGCCCTCTTCTTTGAAGCGGTCCATCATGCGGACGAGGCCGCCCTTCATGTGGCTGTAGTCGATATGCGTAACTTCTACCATGGTCGAGGGTCGATTTGCGATGGGCGATTGTCGACGGGGGGCTCGGGTTCACACGTGAACATCGTACATCGACGACCTAAAATCTACCATCGTCCTGGAGCCACTGCGCCATCTGCTTGGCGAAGTAGGTGAGGATGACGTCGGCCCCGGCGCGGCGGATCGACAGGAGCGCCTCGGTGGCGGTGGCGCGGGCGTCGAGCCAGCCGTTCTGGGCGGCGGCCATGATCATGGCGTACTCGCCGCTCACGTTGTAGGCGGCCACGGGTACGTCGCTGGCCTGGCGCACGCGGTGGATGACGTCCAGGTAGGGCAGGGCGGGCTTGACCATCACCATGTCGGCGCCCTCGTCGAGGTCGAGGCGGAGTTCGCGGAGCGCTTCCGTGGCGTTGGCCGGGTCCATCTGGTAGGTCTGCTTGTCGGCCGGGATGCCTGCGCGCTGGCGGGGGGCGGAGTCGAGCGCGTCGCGGAAGGGGCCGTAGTAGGCGGAGGCGTACTTGGCCGTGTAGCTCAGGATGGCCGTGTCGGCATAGCCGGCGTCGTCGAGCGCCCGGCGGATGGCGCCCACGCGCCCGTCCATCATATCCGAGGGGGCGATGACGTCGGCGCCGGCCTCGGCCTGGACGACGGCCATGCGCGTCATGATCTCGACCGTCTCGTCGTTGACGATCCGCCCGTCGCGGACGACGCCGTCATGCCCGTCCGAGGAGAAGGGGTCGAGCGCGGTGTCCG
>JAAAOL010000202.1 GCA_009908885.1 Bacteroidota bacterium
ATGCTGCCGCGTGGCGGCGGCGCCTTCCAGCCGCATGGCAACCTCCTCGCCGGACGCGTCGGCCATACGGCGTCGCTGCTGCCGGACGGGCGCGTGCTCATCCTCGGCGGCAGCCGGCGCTACAACCCCGCGACCACCGGCGACCTCGTGGAATCCGTCGAGATCTACGATCCCATCACCGGCTCCATCGCGCCGGTGCGCTTCAGCGGCGAGCCGATCCGCCGCATGCACCATACCGCCGTCGTGCGGCAGGAGAATGGCGACGTGTTGATCGACCTCTACGGCGGGCGCGGCGACATCCGCTACGGCGCCGATCCCCGCCTCGGCATCCGCGGCGACCTGCGCACCTTCCGGCTTTCGGGCGACGCGCTGGAGGCGCTCAACCGCCTGGATACGGCCTCCTTCCTCGTCCCCGCCCTCGGGCACGTGCAGGCCTCGACGCGCCTCCTCGACCCCGGCGAGCTGGGCCGGTACGTCGTCGCCGGGACGACCTATGGCACGCAGAGCGTGGACACGGTGAGCTTCATGCTGGACTACACCGCCCCGCAGGGCATCGACTTCGACGACTCGGTGCCGTCGATGCGCCTCTCGCGCGCCTTCGCCGCCGCGGCCACGCTGGGGCAACGGGCGGGCTTCATCCTCGTCTTCGGGGGCACGCAGGGCTCCTCCGGCTCGGCGCTGGGACAGCCCGAAGTCTACGCCGACGATGCCCGCCGCTTCGTCCGCTTCCCGGAGTCGACCACCCTATTTCGAAGATTCGACCATAGTGCAACCTTCACGGGATCGAACCGAATACTGCTAGTGGGCGGATTTTCTCCCTCCGGAAACGCCCTCTCCGTTGGCGAGTTTTTTGAAACGTCGTTATAATCCACCGTCTGGTCGCACCCCCGACGCCTTCCCATGCCGGACATTCAGCAAATACTGCAATGGATCGTGATCGCCATCGTGCTGGTGGTGGCCATCATCCTGCTCAACGTGATCCTCAACGTGGTGGGCTATCTGCTGCGGATCGCGATTCCGGTGTTGCTGATCCTGCTCCTGCTCGCCATCATCCTGCGCTTCGTCGATTACGTGCGCGAGCGACGATAGCCCCGGCCCGTCATCCAGCCATCCAGACTGTACTGAACGCCCTGCCTCGTCCCTGAGGCGGGGCGCCTTGTTTTATGGCTGAGATTCTGTAGCTTATGCCTCCCCTCGTCGTTGTCTGACCTGCTCACCCTCTTCTATGCTTTCTGCCTCCCCGCCCACCACGCCGACGACCGACGCCCTCCAGCTCGACGTCCGCTCCGAAACCGATGCGCTGCAGCACGTCATCGTGCATACGCCGGGCCAGGAAGTCGCCCTCGTCCCGCCGGACAGTCGGCTCGATCTGCTGTTCGATGACATCCTGTTCGTCGAACAGGCCCGCGAGGAGCATGAGCTCATGTGCCGCGTCTTCGAGAAGGTCGTCGGTACGTCTGGGGCCGTCCTGCAGATCAGCACGCTCCTGCGCGAGGCGTTCGAGGTTGAGGAGGCCCGTTTCGATTTCGTAGATCATATTTGCAGCATCGCCCGGGTGACGAACCTGCAGGCCTTCGAGCAGGAGATGAAGCAGTTTAGCGCGGATGAATTGCTGCGCTTTGCGCTGACCGGCGCCTCGCCCATCCCGATCATCGTGCCGCCGCTGCCGAACTTGATGTTCACGCGTGACCTCGCGGCCATCGTCCATGACCACGCCATTATCAGCCACCCGGCTACGGCCGCCCGGCAGCGCGAAGGCATCGTCATCAAGATCATTCTGAATTACCACCCTGCCTTTGCGAGCTTCCGCGACCGCATCGTCGAACTGCCGCCCGGCGTCACCTTCGAGGGCGGCGACCTGCTCGTGGCCGGACCCGAAACCGTGCTGATCGGCCTCTCGGAACGCACCTCGTTCGGCGGAATTATGGCCGTGGCCGAGGCCCTCTTCGAGCGGACGCCCATCGAGCACGTGATCGTGGTGGACGTGCCCAAAAAGCGCTCTTACATGCACCTGGACACCGTCTTCACCTTCAGCGCGCCGGATCAGTGCGTCGTCTTTCCGCCCCTCTTCGTCGGCGACGATCCGGGCAACGTGGTGCACCTGACGCGGGGCAATGCGCCGGGCCACTTTAGCTGCACCGTGGAGGCGCACCTCAAGGACACGCTGGAGATGCTCCTGGATCGCTCGCTCACCTTCATCCCCTGCGGTGGAAGCGACCCGCTCAGCCAGCAGCGTGAGCAGTGGACGGACGGGGCCAACTTCTTCAGCATCGCGCCGGGCGTGGTGATCGGGTACGAGCGCAACCGCCGCACGTTCGACATGATGCGGGAGTACGGCTACCGCGTCACCTCGGTCCAGGGCTTTCTCTCGTACTACGCCGAGAGCGAGTTCGTCCCGGGTGAGAAGGTCGCCATCAAGCTGGCAGGCACCGAGCTCTCTCGCGGGCGCGGTGGCCCCCGCTGCATGACGTTGCCGCTGGCGCGCTCCGCCTGAGTCGCCCGGCCTTTCCGAGCACGCATTCCGCCCCCACCGCGATGTCGCTGTCCTCGTTGCTCGATGCCGACCGGCGCTGGATGAAACGCGCCCTGAAGGAGGCCGAGCGGGCCTTCGAGGCCGGAGAGGTACCCGTGGGCGCCATCGTCGTGCGCGACGGCACCGTCGTGGGACGCGGGCACAACCAGGTGGAGCGCCTGGGCGACCCCACGGCCCACGCGGAGATGCTCGCCCTCACGGCGGCCTGCGAGACCGTGGGCGATAAGTTTCTGGCCGACTGCACCCTGTACGTGACGCTGGAGCCCTGCCCGATGTGCGCCGGAGCGCTGGTCTGGGCCCGGCTCGGACGACTCGTCTTCGGTGCGTTCGACGAAAAGGCAGGCAGCGCTTCTACGCTCTACAACATTCCGCAGGAC
>JAAAOL010000139.1 GCA_009908885.1 Bacteroidota bacterium
GCTGGACGTGGCCTACGTACCGCTCGCCGTGCCGCCGGAAGCCCTCGACGATGCGATGACCGGGCTGCGCGCGCTCGGCGTTCTGGGGGCCAACGTCACCATCCCGCACAAGCAGGCCGTCGTGCCGCACCTGGACGCGCTCTCGCCCCAGGCCGCCGCCGTAGGCGCGGTGAACACCATCGTCCGCGAGGAGGCCGCCGACGGCACCGTACGCCTGCGGGGCGACAACACCGACGTCGCCGGATTTCTGGCACCGCTGGATTCGTTTGCCGAGGCGCTGACGGGCGCCGAGATGCTGATCTTTGGCGCAGGCGGAGCGGCGCGGGCCGTGGCCTACGCGCTGCTGACGACGCTGGCGCCCGCCCGTCTGACGCTCTCCGCCCGCCGTCCCGCACAGGCCGAACGCCTGGCCGCCGACCTGTCCGCATACGACCCCGAGGGCGCGCTGCAGGCCATCGCCCTCGATGACGCCGCGGCAGCCGTGCGATCCAGCCGCCTGCTGGTCAACGCGACGCCGCTGGGCATGCACCCGCACACCGACGGCACGCCGTGGCCGAGCGCCGAGGATTTTTCCGACGAGCAGATCGCCTACGACCTCGTCTACAATCCGGAGACCACGCGCTTTCTCCACGACGCTGCCGCCCGGGGCGCGACGACCATCGGTGGGCTGGCGATGCTGATTGCCCAGGCCGCCGCGTCCTACCGCCAGTGGACCGACCGCGCCATGCCGCTGGACGTGGTGCGGGCTGCGCTAGAGCAGGCTGGGTGATATGCTTCACCGGCCTTGCTGATGGTTTCGTGTCATCGCGAGTGCGCTTATCTTACTGCGTACAAAAAGCTGTTCAGTATTTAACACCGTTCGGGATGCCTGCTCTTCGATTTGAGGACTTCACGCTGGAAAACGTAGCGTTCGAGCTTCGGTATGCTCACAAGCCTATCCTCTGGGATCGCATGGGAGTCATTGCAGAGCAGGCCGACCATGAACTCGACCATATCCGATATTCTCAGGATATGTCAGAAGGCCTAGATCTTAGGCACGACATGCGTTACACCCTGAAGGTTCGGCCAGACCGGATGAACGTTATCGACCACGATCCAACAAACGAGAAGGACGTTGCAGAGGTGTCAGACTCGTTTTTTCAAATCGTCCGTACCAGCTTAAATATTGATACTATAAATCGGATCGGAGTCCGACTGCGCTACCGCAACGAGTACGATAACCTAGAAGACGCCTCGTCGGCGCTTCTAGACGCACCAATTATTTCTGTTCCCCCATTGCCGATGTTCAATGCGGAGGAAGGCACGTTGGTGAACCCTGTGTGTCAATTCCAAGTACATGGCAACACGCACGGTTTCAATTGCCGGATGCTGGCACAATCTCGCCAAGTTAGCACGACTCCCGACCTCAATGCGTATCAGTTCGGGTATGAATTCCAGGAATACGAGCAGCACGTGATTTTACTAGACATAGATCATTTTACGACAAAGCCAGCGAGTGTGGAGAGTATCCATGTAGAAGACCTCATCAGTAATTCCTTCCACGTCATTCGCCGTGACCTGCCCAAGCTGCTGTCCTAAAGAATGATGAAGCCACTAAAATACCTTGCTAACGGCTCCAGTTCTACTCGTACTGTTGAGGAAACAGGGAAGCCGATTGACGTAACCGCTCTGGATGAGCCAAGGGGGACGCTCACCGTAATAATCGAGAGTGAAAAGGAATATCATCGGCAGGAATCGCCGGGTCTGATGACGATCGACGAACTGTACGATGAGCGCCTCGACACGTCACTTTCCCGAGCCTTGTCCCTTCTGGCCGACGGCATAGGTCTTCTCCGTGAAGCTTTCGAGGCCCTTCCAGATGAGCGTCTGGCCTCCGATGATGCGATGCTGCATTTCCACGGTCTCCTGAAGGAGCTTTTTGCATGCCGTGAGATCGGCGATGGGTATGGTGTCGTCGTCAACTTGATCTGGGCAGCCGCAGAGAACAAGACGGCGAGCGGCGAACTGTATACCCGAGAGCAAATCGCTGCTCTCAGGAGGACACTGACTCAGCTACGTGAAGAGCCTGCGCTTACCTTTGAACAGGGGCGGCGGCTCGCCAAGTCACTGCGCAGTGCTGGATTGAAAACGCGCCCGCCTGCTCTCGACGTTGTGGACGATCTTCTGGAAGGACTCGTAGGTGATCAGCCAGCACGTGGAGGAGATGTCTAAAACGGCGGTAGTAGACAGCACGGTGCTGACTGATGTGCTCATCAAGTCGGGAGAGCGGCGCGACAACGCCCGAAATGCGTTGGAGACGTTCGATAAGACGCTGCTGCCCATGTATGCGATCAAGGAGTTTAAGCACAGTCCGCTTCAGCATTACGCCTGGGCTCACAATGCCATCGTTGACCAAGGTGAGGTTGGAGGTCTTTTTCAGCGCATAGGAGCCTTGCTCCACTCGCAGTATCATAAACGCAAGGCAAGTACCGCCCTCGAAGCTCTGAAAAATGCCTTCACCCATTTGGGTTCTCTTTCTACCGCTGACTTGGTCAAGAAGCACGGAGATAATGCCAGGGTAGAGCGCGTGATGGCAGATCGGCTCCGTCTTGCTCTTCGCCAAGTTATCGAAGATGGCTGGGACGATCGGCACCAGATAGCAGACGAGACAATCGGGCAACTCGCCTGTTACGAAGAGAAGGCGCCGTTCATGGAGCGAGGTAGAATTCAACTGAGGCCGCGACGTTGCGACCCGTCTGGCGATTGCTGCCTGGCCGCTCTCATGAAGCAGGAGTCTGTCACGTTGGAGGCACTGATCGAGGGAGTACATGCTGCGCCGGATTCTCGGGAAAACCGCGCTCGGGCTACTGTGCTCAAGACAATGAAGCGCAAGCCCAAGCAGCACATCAACGATAAAGAGTGTCGAGCTATCGGGGACGCCGCATACGCATTCCACCTTCCAGACGAGGGTGTCGTGCTGACTACGAACACGAAGGATCACAAACCTCTGGCTCAGGCACTCGGAAGAGGTGCGGTCAGCCCTGACGAGGTAAACGATCGCACCGGTACCGACGACGATTAGGAACGCGGCAGGAGCACGAGAAATCGCTTGTAGTCAGGCCGCCGTGCGCTGCTCGGAAGGGGCGGCGGCCTCCGCGGTGCCGCGCACCGGCAGCGGCACCAGCATGGGCACGCGCTCTTGGTACGCCTCGTACTCAGCGCCGAAGGTGTCCACGAGGTCGCGCTCCTCGAAGTAGAGACCGATGAACACGTAGCCCGTCATCCCGAGCGCGAAGAGCAGGTGGCCGACCGTCATCGACGGCGTCGCCCAGAAGACGATCACCGCGCCCAACTGCATCGGGTGGCGCACGATCCGGTAGAGTAGCGGCGTCTGGAACGCGGGCGGCTCGAACGTCTCGTCGTGCGTGCGGCGCCAGGCCTGCTCCAGCCCGAACAGCTCGAAGTGGTTGATCAAAAACGTCGCCACGAGGACGGTCGCCACGCCGAGGCCGAAGAGGCTCCACATCGCGACCTGCCCGGCCGGATGCGTGATCGTCCACACCGGCGTCGGCAGGGGGTGCCAGCACCAGAACAAGGCGATGAGCACGAGGCACGAGGCCAGAACGTACGTGCTCCGCTCGATGGCCGGCGGGACGATCCGCGTCCACCACGCCTTGAACGACTGCCGCGCCATCACGCTGTGCTGCACGCCGAAGAGGACCAACAGCAGCACGTCGATGAGCAGTGTCTTCGAGATCGGTCCGCGCGGTCCGGTGTCGATGGATGTCGGGACGCCGACGTTCAAAAGGAAGCCGAGCAGGTAGAGGAAGGTGCCGAGAAACAGGAGGTAGCAGGCCCCGCTGTAGAGCAAGATCAAGGCGCGTTTCATGGCGAGAGGAGGATGTCGTTAGCAGGTAGCGGAGGCGCGGTGCCCGAGGGGAGGGCGGCGTCCGGGCGCGAGGGCCTGCCGCAGGCGCGCGGTGGCGACCCGGATGCGGACCAGTCCGTCGCGCACGTCGAGGCGGGTGCTCCAGCGCTTGACCACGTCGAGCACGGCGCGGTTGTGGGGGAGGATGTGGCAGACGAAGGTGTGGATGCCCTGGCGCCGGGCCGTCGCCACGGTGGCGCGGAGCAGGCGACGGCCGATGCCGCGTTGCTGGTAGGCGTCCAGGACGAACGCGGCGACCTCCGCCGCGGCGGGCTCCTCATCGAGGCGAACGTAGCGGCAGACGCCGACGAGCTCGCCCCGGTGGAAGGCCCCCCAGGCTACGTGATCCCGCCCGTCCACCGCACACAGATAGTCGAGGAGGGCGGTGTTGCGGTGAGGTTGCATGCTGCCGAAGCGCAGGCCGCGTACGTGATCCGAGAGACGGGCGAGGCAGCGGGCCATGCGCGGCGCGTCGGTCGGCGTCAGCGGGCGTAACAGGACCGACCGAGAGGCGCCGGAACTCGCTACCCTGGCTCGGTCCGGTCGCGCAGGCGGCCACCGGCGGACGCCGTGCCCTCCGATGAGCAGCAGGCTCCCGGCGACGGTGAGCCCGGTCTCTACGCCGTGGCCGAAGAGGGTGTGCGCCGGCACGGCCATCCACACGCACCCCAGCCCGACCCCCAGGAGCCACCGCGCCGCGGGGGTCCGGGGGGCATGGTGCGGGCACCGGGCGCGCAGTGCCTGGATAGTCACCGGGAGCAGCAGCACCGCGAAGAGCAGATGGGCCACGTCCGCGAGTCCGCCCAGGGGCCCGGCGTGCGGCAGTGCCATCAAGGCGACCGGCAGCAGCAGGCAGTGCATGAGGCAAAGCCCCGAGAGTACGATCCCGGCCCGGTCCCAGGCCTCCGGACGTGCGTCGAAGGCCCGACGGGCCGAGCGCGATAGAGGTGATAGCCAGCGCATCGGTCTGCTATGGTCTAGCTTCAAGAATCAGGTTGAACGGCGTCTCGTCCACCCGGCGGAAGCGGGAAAAGCCGCCCGCGGTGACGACCTCGCGGAGGCGCGTCTCTCCGGCCTGCGCGCCGAGGGCCAGGCCGACTTCCTGGTCGAGAGAGCATGGCACGCAGATCATCGTCGAGGCGGCGTAGGACGCCCGCCCGATGGGGTTCAGGTTGTCCTCCAGGCGGTCGGCGGCGTAGGGCTCGACGATCAGCCAGGTGCCGTCCGGGGCGAGTTGCGTGCGCACGTGGGCGGCCGCGCCGACCGGGTCGCCCAGGTCGTGCAGGCAGTCGAAGACGGTCACCAGGTCGTACGGGCCGCCGTCGAACGTCTGGGCCGAGGCCACCTCGAACCGGACGCGGTCGGCCACGCCCGCCGCCGCGGCCCGCTCCCGTGCGGCCGCGATGGACGCTGGGTGGAAGTCGTAGCCGACGAAAGTCGAATGCGGGTAAGCGCGCGCCATGATGATGGTCGAGGCGCCGTATCCGCAGCCGACGTCAGCCACGTGCGCGCCGCGCTCCAGCTTGGCCTCGACGCCATCGAGCGCCGGGATCCACTCCGGGACGAGATCGTGCAGGTAGCTCGGACGAAACATGCGCTCGACGCCTTCGAAGAGGTCGTGCGAATGTTCTTCCCAGCCGACGCCCCGTCCGTTGCGGAAGGCATCGGTGAGTTGCGGGAGCACGTCTAGCGCGCCCACCGCACTCTGGAAGGCCCCGGCCAGGAAGGCAGGGCTGTCCTCGTCGGCCAGGATCAGCGCCTGCTCCGGCGTCATCTCGAACCGGTCGGTGTCCGGCTCGTCGGGGTCGGCGAGGTAGGTGACGTAGCCGCTGGCGGCCTGGGCGCGGAGCCACTCGCGCACGTAGCGCTCGGCGGTGCCGGTGCGGGTGGCCAGTTCGGCAGAGGTCAGCGGGCCATCGGCCTCAGCGAGGGCTTCGTACAGCCCCAGCCGGTCTCCGATGACGATGAGGCCAGCCTGCATGGCCGCGCCGTAGTCCACCAGGGCTTTGTCCAGAAGGTCGTTCAGCGTTGCTTCGTTGATCTCCATAGGTCGTGTCGGGGTGTAGGTGAATGAGGCCCGCGTCCAGCAATGGAGCGCGGGGAGGTCGGCGCGTCAGGAGCTGCTTCGGAAGCGGCGCCATCGGTGCGTAGTTGTCTTGGGACGAAGAAGCGTGATTTTCAGCATGAGGAAGGTCTATCTGTCGAGAACGGGTCGTCGTGTCAGTAGCCCGCCGTCACCAGGGGCAGCGTGGCATAGATCGTGGCGTTCAGGTCGATCGTGTCGCGGCTCGGGATGAAGAGCACCCAGGGCCGCTTGACCCGAAACTGCCTGAGCGAGGCCGCGAAGGCACATTCGGCCCGGAAGCGCCCGTCGGTGATGCGCACCTCGGCGTCGATGTCGATGCGGTGCGTGCGCCCGTGAAAGGTGAGCCAGCCGTGGACGGTCCACGTGCCGATGTAGCCGCGCGTCGTGCCCATCCAGGTGTGCACCGTCACCGACTCGGAGACGAACGTCACCTCGGGAAAGGCCGCCGCGTGCACGCGCTCCAGCATGGCGGAGTCGCGCAGCACGTTGCCGCTGTCGAAGCTCTGCACGGGCACGCGCACGGTGATGCGGCTGGCGTGCGGGGCGTCCGGGTCGAACGTCAGCGTGCCCGTGACCTGCTCGCTCGTGCCGGTCCAGTCGTGCAACAGGTGGTGCCCGGTGTAGGACAGCGTGCTCTGCTCCGGGTCGATGACCGTCGTCATGAGCTGCGCATGCAGCGTCGATGGCAGGCCCGCGAGCAGCGCGGTACAGAGAAGCAAGAAGCGCATCGGCGAGGCGTCGTCCAGTGGTCGAGAAGAGGCTGCCTGCCCCTGCCGCAGCCGGAGCCGGGCGGGGTCGACAATCACTGGACGCAACCTACTGAGGGCGGAGGCGACGAACGGGTCGTCTCCTAGGAGAAGGGCGAAAGGACCGTTTTACGGGCGATAGCGACCGCTATGCCCGGTGTTACGACCGATCTGTCGCAGGATCTGACCGATCTGTCCTAGCCGCCGCGGCCATGTAGTCGGACGGCGTCTGGCCATAGGCCTGCCGGAAGACGCGGGAGAAGTAGCTGGCGTCCTGAAACCCGACGGCGTAGGCGATCTCGGACACGTTGCCGGCCTGCTGCTCCAGCAACTGGGCGGCCCGCTCCAGCCGCATCATGCGGATGAAGCCGACCGTGGACAGATCGGTGAGGGCCTGGAGCTTGCGATGCAGCTGGCGGCGGCTGAGGTGCATGGCGTCGGCCAAGTGCTCCACGCTGAAGGTGGTGTCGCCCAGGTGGTCTTCGACGACCGCCCGCACGTCCTCCAGGAAGGCGGCGTCGGCGGACGATACGGTGACCTGGGTGGGCTGCACGACGACCTCCTGGCTGAACCGCTGGCGCAGGTGGCGGCGGATCTGGATCAGGTTCTCGGCGCGGGCCAGCAGCTCCGCCGCGCTGAACGGCTTGGCCAGGTAGGCGTCGGCGCCCGCGTCGAGCCCTTCGAGGCGACTCTCTTCGGACACGCGAGCGGTGAGCAGGATGACGGGGACGGCACTGAGCGCGTCGTCGGCCCGGAGCTGGCGGCACAGGTCGAGCCCATCCATGCCGGGCATCATCACGTCGCTGATGATGAGGGCGGGCGTCGTGTCCCGCGCCTGCGCCAGCCCGTCCTCGCCCGTCTCGGCCTCGGCGATGCGATAGCGCGGGCGGAGCGTCTGCTTAAGGAAGGCGCGCACGTCGGCGTTGTCCTCCACGAGCAGCACCAGCGGCGCGTCGTCCGGGGCAGCGTCGCGGTCGCTGACGGCTTCGTCATCCGCTTTGGTCACCACCGGTGCGCGGGCGTGCCCATCGCCAGGGACCGGCGGGGGAATGGGTTCCTCTCGCTCAGCCTCCGCAGGCGGTGCGGCATCCTCGGTCGGCTCCAGCGTCAGTGGCAGGCGCACGATGAAGGTGCTGCCGAAACCGACGACGCTCTCCGCGCGGAGCGTGCCGCCGTGGAGGCGCACCAGCTCGCGTGCCAGGGCCAGCCCGATGCCGCTGCCCAGGGTGCCGCTGCCCGTGGCCGCCTCGGCCTGGTAGAACCGGTCGAAGACGTGCGGCAGCTCGTCCTCGGGGATGCCGGGGCCGGTGTCGCGCACGCGCACCTCGGCCTGCTGGTCGTCTGTGTCGAGATGCACCTGCACCTTGCCGCCGTCGGGCGTGAACTTGAGCGCGTTCGAGAGCAGGTTGCTGAATACGTGCTCCAGCTTCTCGGGGTCAGCGGCGAGGTCGAGGCGGTCGGTCGCCGCATGCATGGACAGCATCACCCCCTCGGTTTCGGCGAGCGCCTGGAACGAGATCGTCAGGCGACGCAGGAAGGCGGCGAGGTCGAGCCGTTCGGCCCGTAGCGGCATCCGGCCCGCGTCCAGCTTCGAGAGGTCGAGCAGCTGGTTGATGAGGCGCAGCAGGCGCTGGCTCTGCTGGCGCATGCCTGTCAGCAGCGTGCGGTCTGCCTCGTCGTCCGTCCGGTCCAGCAGCGCGTCGAGTGGGCCGAGGATGAGCGTCAGCGGCGTGCGAAACTCGTGCGAGAGGTTGGCGAAGAAGCGCGACTTGGCCCGGTCCATCTCGCGGAGCTGCTCGGCCTGGGCCTGCACCTGCGTGGTTCGTTCGTCCACGAGGGCTTCCAGCTCCAGGTTGCGCTGCCGCAGCGCCCACACGCGCCAGCGGACGAAGCCGTACAGGCCCGCGCTGCCCAGCAGCCCGTAGAGCAGGTACGCCCACGGGGTGCGCCACCACGGCGGGATGACGTTCAGGTGCAGCGCCGCCGCATTGCTGTTCCAGACGCCATCCGGGCTGGCCGCCGCGACGCGAAACGTGTAGTGCCCGGGCGGCAGGTTGTTGTACGTCCGCGACCGGCGCGTGCCCGCGTAGGTCCATCCGTCCTCCTCGCCGTCGAGGTAGTGGCGGAAGCGCACGCGCTCGGGGTCGCTGAAGCTGAGGCCCGTATACCGGATCTCGATGCGGTCGACGGTCGGTGGAAGGTCTAACGTGTCACCCCGGAGCCGGATGCGTTCCTCATCGAGCAGAACCGCCTCGATGTGGACGGGCGGCGGCGTGGGATCGCGCTGGATCTGGTCGGGGTCGATGACGGCCACGCCCTGGTGCGTCGGAAACCAGAGGCGCCCGTCGCGGGCCACCCAGCCCGCCGGATGAAAGCCACCGACGCCCTCGACGCTGCGGAGCCCGTCCGAGCGGCTCAGGGGCAGCGGCAGGATGCGCCCCGCCCGGCCGCGCGCGACGGCCTCCAGGTCGGACTTCAGCACGCGAAAGATGCCGCGCCGCGCCGTGTTGATCCACAGGTGGCCGTGCTCGTCTTCGAGGATGCGGTAGAGGATGTCGTCCGGCAGGCCGTGGCGGGTGGTGAACGTGACGAAGGTGCCGTCGCGGAAGCGGACGAGCCCGCCGCCGCGCGTGCCGATCCAGAGCGTGCCGTCGCGGTCCGGCAGGAGGGCGCGGATGGCGTTCGTGGGCAGGCCGTCCGCGGTGGTGAAGGTGGTGAAGCCCTCGCCGTCGTAGCGCGTCAGGCCGCCGTTATCGCTGCCGACCCAGAGCGTGCCGTCCGCATCCTCGGCCATCGTGACGATGAGGCCGGGCGCCAGGCCGTCCTCGCGCGTAAACGTGGTGAACCTGTCGCCGTCCCAGCGGCTCAGGCCCTGGCCGCCCACCCAGAGCCGACCGCGGCTGTCGACGAAGAGGCTGAAGATGACGTCGCTCGGCAGGCCGTCCGCGGTGGTGAAGGTGGTGAAGCCGTCGCCGTCGTAGCGCGTCAGCCCGCCGCCGTTGGTGCCCGCCCAGAGGTGCCCGTCGGCGTCTTCGGCCAGCGAAAAGACGCGCGGGTCGGGCAGTCCGTCGCCCTCGTCGAACACGCGTATCTGCCCATCCGCCAGGCGCGCCAGCCCGCCGCTCGTCGCCAGCCAGACGCGGCCCTGCCGGTCCTCCAGCACGGCGTTGACCACGTCGCTCGGCAGGCCGTCCTCCGCCGCGTACGTGCGCACCCGGCTGCGCTTCAGCCGGTTCAGGCCGCCGCCGTTGGTGCCCACCCAGAGGTTGCCTTCGCGGTCGTGCAGCAGGGCGCGGACGTCGCCGTGCGAGAGCCCGTCGTCCGCCTGGAAGCGGCGGACGTGCCCGTCCTGCCAGCGGTACAGGCCGCTGGCCTCCGTGCCGATCCAGAGCGCGCCCTGCGGCCCCTCGCGCAGCACGCGCACCGCCCCCAGCGCGCGGCCTTCGA
This sequence comes from Bacteroidota bacterium, assembly GCA_009908885.1. GTDB lineage: Bacteria > Bacteroidota > Rhodothermia > Rhodothermales > JAAAOL01 > JAAAOL01. The sequence goes on from JAAAOL010000139.1 coordinate 10,187, forward strand.
ACCGGAGGGGGACGGCCTCCCCGTCACGCAGCCGGTACAGCCCGTCGCCCGTGCCGACCCAGAGGGCGCCGTCCGCATCATCGACGAGCGCCTTTACGTCCGAGCGGACGGAGGGCGCCGCGGCGAAGCGCTGTCCGTCCCAGCGGCTCAGGCCGGTATCCGTCCCGACCCACACGGTGCCGCCCCGGTCCACCCAGAGCACGTTGACGAACAGGTCGGGCAGCCCATCGGACGTGTCGTAGCAGATGAACCGGCGCGGCGCGGCGTCGTCGGCGTAGCGGCACAGGCCGCCGCCGTACATGCCCACCCACAGCGTGCCGTCGCGGTCCTGGGCCAGGGTTCGCACGAAGCTGGACGGCAGGCCATCCTCACGCGTGAAGGTGGTCAGGCGGTCCTCGGTGCGGCGCGTCAGCCCGTCGCTCGTCCCGATCCAGAGGGCTCCCTCCGCGTCTTCGTGCAGCGTCCAGACGTAGCTGTGCGAGAGGTGCGCATGCGCTGGGTCTGCCAGGACGGTGAAGGCCAGCCCGTCGAAGCGGACGAGGCCCGCCGCCGTACCCAGCCACAGGTAGCCGTCGCGGGTCTGAACCAACGCGGCGACGGAGTTGTGCGGCAGCCCGTCTTCGGTGCGCCACGTGTCATGGACGTAGGGCCGTTCATCCTGACCCAGACCCTGCGCCGCCGCGCTCTGCAGCGGTCCCTGGATGCTTCCCGCGAAGACAACCAGTGCGCTCCACCCGATGAGGAAAAGCCAGAGTCGGTGCATGGGCCCCATGCGACACATCGCCGCCGTCCGTTCCTGTGGCCTTTGAACAGTATCCGGCACGCCGCCGCCGAAGAACGGTTCCTTTCGACGGTCCGGGAGCGCTAGTCGTCCAGGATGATCTGCTTGCGTAGACGGGCGACCGGGATATTGAGCTGTTTGCGGTACTTGGTCACCGTCCGGCGGGCGATCTGGAAGCCGCGCTCCTCCAGCTTGTCGGCGATCTTCTGGTCGGACAGCGGCTTCTGCTTGTCCTCGTGCGCCACGATCTCCTCGATGATGGCCCGCACCTCCTTGTTCGAGACCTCCTCGCCGCTATCGGTGGAAAGCCCTTCAGAGAAGAAATACTTCAGCTCGTAGACGCCGAAGTCGGTCTGCACGTACTTGCCGTTGACCACGCGGCTGACGGTCGAGATGTCCATGTCGATGATCTCGGCCACGTCCTTCAGGATCATCGGCTTGAGGTTGCCCTCGCCGTAGAGGAAGAAGTCCTCCTGAAGTTCCAGGATGGCGTTCATCACCTTCATCATGGTGTGGCGTCGCTGGTTGATGGAGTTGATGAACCAGCGGGCCGACTCGAACTTGTTCTTGAGAAACTTGCGCGTGTCGTCGTCCACGCCGTTGCGGCGCTGATCCTGCTGCGCCTTCTTCTTTTTCTTGCGCTTCTTTTTCTCGGCGGAGAGCTTCTCCAGCATGCGCCGGTAGTGGCGCGAGACGCGCAGTTGCGGGGCGTTGCGCCCGTTCAGCGTGATGATGAACTCGCCATCGACGTAGCGGACGGTGAAGTCGGGCGTGATGTAATTCTGCTGCGCCGTGAAGTCGCCCTCGCCCGGCTTCGGGTTGAGGCGCTGGATGAGGTCGAAGCCGTCCTTCAGCTCCTCCTTCGAGATGCCCAGCTTCTTCTGGATCTTGCCGAAGTGCTTCATGGTGAAGGCCTTGTACGCCTTCTCCAGGATGTCGATGGCCGTCTCGCGGGCGTCGACGGTGTTCGGCATCTCGTGGAGCTGGATGAGCAGGCACTCCTTGAGGTCGCGCGCGGCGATGCCGATGGGGTCGAGGCGCTGGATGCGGGCCAGCACGTCTTCCACGTCGGCCTCGGTCAGCGAGGTGCCGTAGTTGAACATGATGTCATCGACGATGGACTCCAGCGGGCGGCGCAGGTAGCCGTCCTCGTCGATGGAGCCGATGATCTGGTCGGCGATGATTTCTTCCTTGTCGTCGAGGTCGAGGAAGGTGAGCTGGTCGCGCAGGTGCTCGGCCATCGTCTCCTGGGCCGGCATCGGCATGTCGCGGTGCTCTTCCTCGTCGTTGCTGTAGTTGGGCCGGGCCTTGTAACCGTAGAGGTCGTCGGCGTTGTTGAGCAGCTCGTCCCAGTCGTACTCGTCCTCCTCGTTGCCCTCGGCCTCGCGCTCGTCCGCCTCGCGCACCTGCTCGGCGTCTTCACGGTCGGGCTGCTCGCTGAGTGGGTCTTCGATGATATCGTCTTCCTGCTCCGCGCCTTCCTCCAGCAGCGGGTTCGTCTCCAGCTCCTCCTTGATGCGCTGCTCCAGGGCCAGCGTAGGCAGTTGCAGCAGCTTGATGTACTGAATCTGCTGCGGGGAGAGCTTCTGTTGCAGCTTCTGCTGCTGTCGGAGATTCTGACTAAGCATGGCCGCCTCTACGACTGGGAGGATTCGGGAGGTGCGGAGCGGTACAACGCGGCCCGGCGCTCGGTCCAGGCGGTACGGAAGCGGTCGAACCAGGCTTTGCCGAAGCGACGTTCCAGAGGCGCGCGCACGAAGTCGATGAGCTGGGTGCCGTCGCGCTGACCCTTCGCGCGGGCCGGAGCGCAGAGGTCGACCTGCTCGTAGTTGAGCACGGTGTAGCCGCCCACGCGCTCGACGCGAATCGGAAACAGGTGGCACGAGATCGGCTTCGGGAAGTCGACGTCGAGGCGGCCGTCCTGATAGGCCTGCTGGATGGCGCACTTGGCGACCGGCCCCTCGTAGGTCACGAAGATGCACTCGCGCCCATCGACGCAGGGGATGGCGTAGTGGCCCGGCTCGTCCTCCTCCCAGACGCCGCGCTCATCGATGACGGCCAGGGCCTCGGGCCGCAGGTAGCGCCGCACGCGGGGCAGGATGCGCTCCAGCGTGGCCCGCTCGCCCGGTTCCAGGGGCGCCCCGGCGTCGCCCTGCACGCAGCAGGCCCCGTGGCACGCGCCGAGGTGGCACGCGAAGGGCGCGTCGAGCAGCGCGTCGGAGATGAGGATGTCGTCGCAAGCAAACATGGTGCCTGAAACGTAGGGCCGGGAGGAATGTTTGTCAACAACATCGGCTAACCATATCGCGCAATTAATCTCTGCGCGGTCTCCGCCGGATGCTGACGCCCTGTTGTCATCGGGAGCCCGTATCCTCCGAAGGTGCGCTGTCGTTCTGCTTCTTACCGTTCGTCCCGTCCATGACTGAGCCTCGCTCCAACGCCCTCTCGCCAGACCCACAGCGGACCGACGAGGACTACGAAACGCTGCTGCGCCCCCGCTCGCTCGACGAGTTCATCGGGCAGCAGAAGATCAAGGACAACCTGGAGGTCTTCATGACGGCGGCGCTGCAACGCGGCGAGGCGCTGGACCACGTGCTGCTCTCCGGGCCCCCGGGGCTAGGGAAGACTACCTTAGCTTTCATCATCGCCGAAGAGATGGGCGCGGCCATCACCACCAGCAGCGGGCCGGTGCTGGACAAGCCCGCCCAGCTCGCGGGCATCCTGACCAACCTGCAGGAGGGCAGCGTCCTCTTCATCGACGAGATCCACCGCCTGCCGTCGGTCGTGGAGGAGTACCTGTACTCGGCGATGGAGGACTACCAGATCGACATCGTGATCGACCAGGGGCCGAACGCTCGCAGCATCCAGATTACGCTGCCGCCCTTCACGCTCGTCGGCGCCACCACGCGGAAGGGGCTGCTGACGGCGCCGCTGCGCGCCCGCTTCGGGATCGACTTCCGGTACGACTACTACACGGCGGACCTCTTGCAGCAGATCGTGGAGCGCTCGTCGCGGCTGCTGCGCGTCGAGATCACCGACGAGGGCGCCTTCGAGATCGCCCGCCGCAGCCGGGGCACGCCCCGCATCGCCAACCGGCTCCTGCGCCGCACGCGCGACTTCGCCCAGGTCAAGGGCGACGGCCACATCACGCAGGAGATCGCCGACTATGCGCTCAACGCGCTGGACGTGGACGAGGAGGGCCTCGACGAGATGGACACGCGCATCCTGCTCACGCTGATCGAGAAGTTCGGCGGCGGCCCGACGGGCCTCTCCAACCTGGCCGTCTCGGTGGGCGAGGACGCGGGGACCATCGAGGAGGTGTACGAGCCGTACCTGATCCAGGAAGGCTTCATGGAGCGCACCGCCCGGGGCCGCGTCGCCTCGCCGCGCGCCTACGCCCACTTCGACCTGACGCCACCGCCCAAGGCGGGGGACTTGTTCGGCGGGTGAGGCCTGGCTGTGCGGCGTACTTCACGATCTCGGCGCGGCCCGTCGACGGACGGGCACGCAGCTGTTCAGCGCGATCACGCCTTCACCCTCCAAACTTCCATTCCTCCAACCATCCGCACCTTCACACACATCAGGGCGTGGCGCGGGGTGTGGCTGAGACTTTCCAGAGGGCCCAGGTCCCTTCTCGGTCTACGACGACGCTTTCGGGAAGGGGGCGCTCTCGTCGCGTCAGGATGTAGTCGGCGTCGTAGCGGCGAGCCACGGCCAGGAGACAGGCTGGGGGGCGGTCGGCGCAGGCCTGCACCGTGCGCATCCGTTCGACCCATTCGGCGATACCGCCTTCGGTGAAGGGAAACGCCTTGAAGTCGACCACCACGGCGCGTCGCGAGAGGAGCCGGAAGTGTTGCACGTCGGTGGGGACGAGGACCAAGGCATCCTTCGGGCTGCGGTTAGCGAAACGCCGAGCCAGGGGCGCCGCGTCATCCTGCCAGACGCCGCGGATGGTAAGGTGCTCCTGCACGAGCCGATCGGTCTGAGCGGGCAGCACACCGCTCAACGCAATCACGAGCCCCCCGGCGATGCTCAGCGTAAGCCCGGCTACGGTGATCGTCCGCCACTGGCGAGCCACCCATCGTTGGACGAGCAGCGGCGTCAGCAGCACGCCGAGGACCAGTGGCCCGTTGAGGAAGGCTTGGATCCAGTAGACAGGGGGATCGAAGAGCGGCCATCGGTACAGCAGTACGGCGAGTCCGAGGACGAGGAAGCGTCGTCGCGGCGTCCACAGGCGAGGGGCGATGCGTTCGAGATACGGGAGCAGCACCGCGTACGCGCCCAGCAGCAGGCCCGGGAGATGCGAGACAGGCACCACCAGCAGCAGCGTGCACAGAGCGTAGCGGCCCGCCCGCCATTGCTCGTAGAACAGCGCCGCTACGCCGAGCAGCACCGCCAGCACGGCGAACGGCGTCATCCGGGCAAATTGCAGCTTCACGATCAGCGCGGACGGCCAGACCTCGACGAACAGGTAATTCGCGAGGAGGCCGACGGACGTAAGCCCGATCACCGTCAGGAGTCCTGCGCGAAGCGCTGTGGTGAGGGTGCGGGACCGCAACACGCACAGTACGCCTCCCGCGTAGAACAGCACGAGGTGCATCCACGTGGCTCGGGGCCATGCGGACGGCACCATATGGTGAGGGTGTCGCCAGTGGCCATAGATCTCCACGAACTCGCGGCTCGTGAAAAGGCCTGTGGCCGTAGTACCCTGGAGGACCATGGGGAGGTACACGAGCAGGGCCCCCAGCGCCAGAAGTCCCGCAGCGGTGAGGCCGCGTGCCCACCTGCGGCGGCGCCACACGTCGAACACGAGCAGGGGCCCGACGAGAAGAGCGGGGAGCACACCCACCAGAAACTGGAGTAAACAGGCGGCTCCGAAGAGCGCATACGCCTTCACCCAGGACCGGCGGATACTGAAGACGAGCCCCCACGTGGAGAGGCTCATGGCGATGACGCCAGGATGCAGGGACGATGACAGCATCGACGGTCGTAAAGAGCCATGACCGATCAAGCCTACCGAGACCGTCAGGGTCCAGAAGATGAAGATGAGTCCCACGATGCGGGAAGGCGCTACGTGCCGGGCCAGCGCGTAGAGCCCCGCCAGCATCGTACCGACGGCCACCACGTACGTCAGCGCGTAGGTCCCGGTGATGCCGAGGCCCGTCCCGGCAAGGAGGGCGATGCCATGGAAGTAGTACGTCCTCGGCGTAAACTGGAGCATCTCTTGGACGAAGAAGTCACGCACGTACAGTGCCGGGTCGAGGAGCGCCAGGATCGTCGGGATTTCGAGGGCGTGGTTGGACGAGGGGAACTGGTACCCTTTGGCAAGCAGCACGCCGCCTACGACAAAGCAGCCGAGCACCATTCGCAGGGGCCAGGTGGCCGAAGGTCGCTGGTCTGACATGGAAGGGGAAGACGTCAGGAGTACTGGAGGGAGGGCGGCGGATGAAGCGACAGGCTCGTCGACCAGAGCGGCAGGACCGAGTTCAGCGCACCGGCGGCGGCGCGACCGACCGGGCGCGGGGCGCAAAGCGCTCGGCCAGGGCGCGGCGGCGATAGGCAAAGATGGCGTCCAGGCGGCGGCGCACCGTCAGGCCATGGGCGAGGCGGCCCAGCGGCCCCAGCGGCAGGGCGTAATGCACCAGGTCCTCCACCGCCACGCCGTCGTCCGTGGGGCGAAAGTGATGCTGGTGGTGCCAGAAGCGGTACGGCCCGAAGCGCTGCTCGTCCACGAATAGATGGGGCGGCGTAGCGTGCGTGATCTCCGTCACCCACCGCACCGGCACCCCTGCGATTGGGCGGATAGTATACGTGATGATAGTGCCCGCGTGGATCGTCTCCGGCACGTCGCTGGTCATCTGGAAGTCGAGCCACGGCGG
>JAAAOL010000123.1 GCA_009908885.1 Bacteroidota bacterium
CTTCGACCCTCGACCTTCGACCCTCGACCTTCGACCCTCGACCTTCGACCCTCGAACCTCGACATGCCCCGCCTTTTCGTCGCGCTCGATCTGCCTGAGGAACGCCGCGCACCACTCGTAGACTTGCAAACCGATGCGCTCTCAGCACGGTGGACGCCGCCGGAGCAGTACCACCTCACGCTACGCTTCATCGGCGACGTGCCCGAGCGGCAGGCCGACGCCGTGGAGCAGGCCCTGGCGCCCGTATCCGGAGCGCCGTTCGACCTCCGGGGGCCGGGCCTGGGCGTCTTTCCCTCGCGTCGGAAACCGCGTGTGCTCTTCGCCGACATCCAGCGGGTGGAGGCGCTGATGACGCTCCAGCGCCGTATCGACGAGGCGCTGCTGCGTGCTGGCGTCGACCGGGCCGACAAGCCGTTCCATCCGCACATCACCGTCGCCCGGCTGAAGCGGGCGCGTCCGCAAGCGGTGCGCCGGTACCTGCGGGAACGACAAGACTTCCACCTCGCGCCGTTCCCAGTGACGGCGTTCGTCCTCTACCAGAGCGACCTCACGCCCGACGGCGCCATTCACACGCCGCGGGCCTCATTCGCGCTCGACGCAGAGCGGTGAGCTACAGTTCCGTGGGCGGCGGCGTCGGGTCGCTGCCGGGGAAGGTCTCCTGCAGCGCTTCGTCGCGCGCATCCGTGGAGGGCAGCTCGACCTGCCCGGCAAGTTCCAGGCAACACTCGTGAAGCCGCAGGCACGCGGCGTAGGCCACGCGGAGCTGTTGGTCGTCCAAGCCGGTCTGCTCCAGCGTCTCGGCGCAAGCCTCCGCCACGTCCGCACACAGCGCGGTCGCCTGCTGATGGAAACGGGAAGCGCGCGACAGGTAATTGGTCGTCATCAGCGCAATGTCGGCGCAGTCGTGCAGGCGCTGTAACAGGTGCGGATCGGTAAGCTCACCGCCTTCCTGGATGCAGTAAGCCGCAGTTTCCTGGCAGGCCTTGTAGGCATCCAGGGCATCGTCTATGACGAGTCGCGCCTTCGTCTCGGCGAAGTGTCCAACGTCGGTCATGCTCATAGGGGACCTCGGCGTCGTTTGTGAGATTGGCTAGGGGTTATGATAATCCAAGTTGTGCCCTGTCGCTTACCGTGGGACAAGACCACGGACCGCATACGGCGGAACGAGGCCCGTTCTGGCGATCTACCCCGCATCCCCGGTCACGTCCAGAGCAGGCTCAGGGCGCAGCGAGCTGTCCGTGGTCTTCGGTCAGAGGACAACATCGGGGTGATACCGTTTTCGCTTGGCGATGTCCGTAAAGCTTTGGGGTACGTGTTTCCCCGACAGGGTATCGGGACAAGCTGTGTTGCGTGATGCGTGCAAACGCGCTGATGGAGCGATGGCCCGACCCATCACGCACCACGGACCACGACAGGCGACACCAGGATCCGGACATCAACACGCTGAATCAGTTTTAACCCACGACTTGGGTACGATACCGTAAAGAGGCCATCCCCCCGGAGGTTCGCGCGTCACGGCACCTTTACGTTGTGCCTCGTCGCGACCGCGGCAAACCTCCCGGTGCGCTGAGAGTATTACGGCTGCCCCCGATGGCATGTGCCTTGCTCTACGTCCTGTCCCTCAGATCCATCGACTTCCCGCATACGCATCGTTACGACGATCTACCTATGACCGCTCGCCGACTCGTTCTTGCCGTGCTTCTGGGCGCCTGCGTCCTCTGCATTGGACAGCGCCCCGCCCTCGCCCAGGACGGTACTGCCGTCTTCGAACGCCTCCAGCAAAAATACGAAGCGCTCAGCAGCCTGCGCGCTGAATTCACCCAGACGATGTCGTCCGCCTTCTCTGACCAGGAGGCCACCTCGTCCGGCACGCTCGTGCTGAGTGGCGACAAGTACCGCGTCGAGACCAGCAGCCAGACGCTGGTGACCGACGGGACGACGACCTACGTCTACCTGCCCTCCGAACAGCAAGTGCTCATCAACAAGGCCTCGAACGACGAATCCTCGTTTTCACCGAGCGAGTTTCTGCTGAATTACGACGAACGCTTCAACGCCTCCGACGCGGTGGAGACGACGCTCGACGGGCAGACGCACTACCGGCTGACGCTGACGCCCAAGCGGGACGACTCGTTCTTCCAGGAGGCGACCCTCTGGATGCGGACGCGCGACGCCGTCATCACGCGCCTGGAGGTGCTGGACGTGAACGAGACGCGCATGACGTTCCAGCTGGAGAACATTCAGCTCGACCCCGCGCTCCCGGCGGACGCGTTCACGTTCACGCCGCCTGAGGGCGTCGAGGTGATCGACCTGCGCTCCTGACGCCCATAGCTCCCTCCCCTCTTCGCTACGCTCCGGGTCGTGACGCAGCGCACGCGCAAATGGCTGGCCCAGATCGGCAGCTTCGTGCTGGCGGGCGTCCTGCTATACCTGGCCCTGCGCGGCGTCGACTTCAGCGCCGTCGGGGAGGCCCTGCGGACGGCGGACTACCGCTGGCTGCTGCCGCTGGTCGTCGTCCTGCTGCTGAGCCACTTCCTGCGGGCCTGGCGCTGGCAGATGCTGCTGGAGGCCTTGCCCTCCGACGCCGACAACACCACGCACCGCGTGTCGCTCAAGACGGCGTTCTATTCCGTCATGATCGGCTACATGGTGAATTACGCCGCCCCGCGCCTCGGCGAGGTGGTGCGCTCGGCCAACCTGTCCCGTCAGGAGCGCCTGCCGCTCAGCGGGGTGATCGGCACCGTCGTCGTCGAGCGCATCCTGGACGTGCTCGTGCTGGCGCTCGGCCTGGGCAGCGTCGCGGTGCTGCTGCTGGACCGCCTCGGCGCCGTGCGCGAGCTGTTCGTCGACCCGATGCTGAACCAGCTGGGGCGCCTGCCCGTCGCCGGGC
>JAAAOL010000261.1 GCA_009908885.1 Bacteroidota bacterium
GTCCACAGCTTCAGGTCGGTGGAACTGGGCACCCACGCCGCCTTCCGCCGCGCCCCGAACACCGGGCTGACCGCGATTCCGATTCCAGGCATCTACTTCTCCAGCATGGTCACGCGGCGGAGTGGGCGGCCACGTAGTAGCCCGTGCCGGCCTCAAGGCGCACGAGCAGTCGAGCCCTGATCCCTGCATCGAGAAGGGCAATAGCGTCCCCGGTCACGCCGTCTTTCACGGTCACGTGGTAGGCTGACTGGTCCTCACGAATGATCTCCCAGTCGCCTTGGTCCTTGCCGCCTTTAGCCGACAGGATGATGGTCGTGTCCTGCGTCAGGGTGCCGCTCTTGATGCGCCTCACGCGCCCCTCGGTGCGCTTGATGGTCTGCTCCGAGGCGTTCGTGAGGTCCGGTCCCTGAACAGTCACGTAGGCGCTTCCTTGTTGCTCGACGGTCTCGCCCTGAAAGTACCCGCGCGACCACAGGTAGCGCAACCATCTGCCGGCCATCAGCTGCCCAGTGTCGAGTAGAACACGTGCACGGTGACGTCGCCCGCCGTCGTCGTGTCGAGGTTGACGTCGGACCTGAATGTCACGAGCAGTTGTGTACTGGAGGCGAAGAGCTTGAAGGGGGCCACCCCGAAGAAAGACGAGCTGTTGGCCTGCCCATCGACGGGCGCCGACATGATGTCGACCGACGACAGGATGGCGTCAGCGTCCCCCGAACTCCCAACGTCGAGCTCGATGAAGGACGCACCTGACGCGGCAAAGGCCGCGTCGAGCTGAATCGATGCGCCTAGAATGAAGCTGTTGGCAGGGAGGGGGGCACCTAGGTTGTACTGTTTGCTCGTGGCTGCCGTGGCAGCGAGAGCGGTGTATGCCACGCTGAGCGGGTTGCCGTTGTTGTCCTCGACCCGATGGGTCGCTACGGGCACGCCCGAAAAGTCGATGTCGAGTCGGTCGCTCGCCTTGTTGTCGGTGACGTCTGGGCCGTTCTGGAAGTTCCAGACGCGTCGACGGCCGATGTCGCTCGTGGCCTTCTGAATGAGAGGGCCGAGTAGATCGCTGATCCAGCTCATGGGGTCCTAGATGGTTACGCTCATTCTTTCGATGAGCAGCCCAATCTGGCTGTTCGAGTCCGTCTCGCCACGCACAACAAGAACGTAGGCCTGGTCGGCGTCGAAGCTCTGTGCAGTCGACAGAGTGATGGTGTGAGAGGTCTCGTAGGCAGCCAAAGACCCCGACGTATCTGTCTGCGTCGCGATGGCGCTGGAGCCGCCCAGCTTCCAGAGCTCGATTTGCGGAAGTGTAGCCGGCAGCCCGGCTCGTCCAGTACCAGGATCGATCGTGACCTTCAGTGAAACGGTGTCCTGCGTCAAAATGGGAAGTGCGAAGAAGGCGCCGCCCTCATCCGTAACGCTGCTCTGTCTCACGCTCATCCCAGTGGATGACGAGAAATCGAACCGATCGTTGATGTTGCCGAACAGCGCCGGTGGGATGGGGATCTCGGTTTGCGAGGCCTCCGGACTTCGGTTGTAGAGGTACGTGGTCCGGTTGGTGAGGTCCTGCGGCGCCGAGTTGAACGTCGCCGCGTTCGCCGTGTCACCGTCTGCGGTGCCAACGACCGTGCTCTCCCAGGTGTCCGTGTTCGTGAGGTTGGTAGGCATCTCTACAACTTTCCGTGAATGATGGCGGCCGTGCCAGAGGTGATGGGGCTGGTGCCGCCTACGACCGCAAGAGGGCCCCAGTCACCGACGAACTGGCTAGCGTGCCATCGGCACAGTTCCGAGCCGATGGTCCACGAGCTCGAAACGGTGGCTCCAGCGGAGCCGATCATCTTGTCATTGGGGTCCAGGATGATGTCGACGACCAGCTCGTGGCCAGCCTTCAGGCGGTTCGTCGCGGCGCGTGCGAGAGTCACCTCGTCACGGGTTGCCGTCGAGCCAACGGTTCGTCGGGTGTCCCCGATGGTGGGCACGCCATACTCCGTCGTGAGGGTGCCGACCTCCCACAGCGACCATGGTGTCGTGTCCGTGATGCGCACCCACGCAAGGGACCAGTTGTCCTCGTTGGGCCCCGTCCAGTCCGAGTCGGGCTCGTAGTGTACCTCCACGTCAGACTCTGGCACGCCGAAGGGGGCCAACGCCCGAAAGGCGAACGAGGACTCCGAGGTACCGCCGTCGCCCTTCTGGCCGGCGTCCGCCCAGATGTCCCACGCCACTTGCAGGCGCGCGCGGTATTCGACGTTCGTTTCGCTGGGGGCACGCAGTAGCTGGCGCTCTCGGCCGATGACTGGCAGGGCGTCGGGAGGGCTGTTGGGTGACTGAAGCCACCCTGACGTAGCCCCGATCTCCACGCCCTGGTAGATGGTGTCGAAGCCAAGGGCAATGGCCCCGCCGAACCGCTCAGCGTAGTGCTCGCGCAGCCATCTGACCCGCGCGGCTACGCGGTCCCAGTATTCTCGGATCGTAAATCGCGGCATTCAGACGGACACGTAGGTGAAGGTGATGCTGCCGACCGTGGGCACGTCGTACAGGCCGACCGCCTCATCGGACGCCGGGTTGGGTGACCCAACCTTGGTGACGCCATCGACGGCCGTGACGGCGCCCACCCACTCGGAGAACACGATGTAGCCCGTGACGCCGTCGCCATCAGGAGGCTGCACGATCTCTCCTCCGATGGGCAGGCTGTTGACGTAGCCGCGAAGCGCGGACTCGATCTCCGTCTTCTTCGACGCGCTGATGCTCCCGCCCTCGAAGTTGGCTGAGTCGACGTACACGTTGGCCGAGAAGGCGGTCGCAGATCCTGATGCGATCTTCACCTCCGGGTTCGGCGTCCCAGCGTGGCGCTTCTCGATGGCTGTCTGCGCGGCAGACTGGTCAGCGCTCGACGCGACACCCTCATCGGTGGCGATGTAGATGTCGATGGTGCCAGGCCCGCGCGGGTTTCCGTCGTTCGTCTTGAGGCGCGCGATGTTGCTGGAGCCCTGCTGCGCGAAGTACAGGTAGCCGGCCGCAGGCGTGCTCCACGAGAGCGTCCCCCACTTGTTGGTGTTCGACGTCTGAAGCGAGCTGTCGCTTTGGGCGTCCGTGCCGACGGATGTGACCGAGGAGCCATCCCCGAGGTCTGGGTTCGTCACGGTGACACCCGCCAAGGGGGTCACCTGTTCGGTGATGGTGCCCACCGGGACGTTGTAGTCGGACCCAATGGCCTCCGCTTTCACCGTGACGTCGAGCGTGCCACCCGGATCAAGCAGACCGGAAGTAGTGTTGAAGAATTGCAGTTCATCGCCCGTGTGGGTCTCACGGAAGTACCGCTCCTCAGCCACGATCGTGTAAGGCCCACTCGACAGCTCGCACGTGAGCCGCAGCGTGTGCTCGGCCCTGGAGCCTTCGTCTCGCTCGTTGTCGTAGTGGCTCTTGGAGAAGTTCGTGAGCGCGTCTCCGGTCGAGCTCTCGTTGAATACGATTCGGCTGACGGTGTCAGCGTACTGCGTGAACCCTGACCACCCGTCCGTGAAGAACTGCACGAAGGTCCGCTGCCATGACCCGGTTTGCCACGAGGTCGTATCGAACCCGAGGTCCGAAAGGATCTCCAGACCGTCTTCGAGGGCCTTCTCCTTCGAGATGGGAGTGCGCAGCTGCGACAGGGTCAACATGGCATCACTCCAGAAGTAGCTCCACCGTCAGCTCGGACACCAGGGCCGTGAGCTGAAGATCGCCGAAGGTGGTTCGCAGCCTGATGGACAGCGTGAGTTCCGCATCCACTCCATCGACCGTCTCGGTCACGCTCACATCGGCGTCCCTTACCGCCTCGTCGCGGATCAGGGCATTGGTCGTCCGCGTCTCGATGACGTTCCCGGGTGTGGCCGAGCCGACGTAGACCGTCAGGTCGTGACCCCAGTCTGGGTCGTACCAGAGCACGTCGGTGCTCAGAAGGCGCGTAAGCCTGTTGAGGAGCGCCGACACGGGGTCTCGCTCGGCTCGCAGCGTCGGCGTGAGGTCGAGTGCGCCCGCGGCATCTGTGCCAAAGTCGACGTTGCTCATGCCTTCAGCTTGTCGTTGCCCGAGGTGATCTGACCGAGACTCAAGTCGAGGTTCGTGGAGGTGATCGGCGGCCCAGATGGGGGTACGTGAACGAAGGTGACGACCCCTGTCGACAGATTCGCCGAGGCTGTGACCTGCCCGGTGCTGACGCTGTCATCGACGCGCGCCATGCTTTGCGTCCCGCCCTCGAACGTAGCTTGCACCACGGTGCCAGGCAGCCAGTGGTCGACGTAGGGGCGCTGCGGATCGCCGTCCTCAAACCCCACCAAACACCGTGAGCCCTGCGACGGCTCGACACTCCACCCCGGGAAACCGTAGCGAATGGGCACGAAGGACAGGCCGCCTGTGCTGCGCCCGAGCTGCTCATCATCCGGGGCGAGGTCTACTGTGCCATCGGACTGCACACGCACGACGGTGGCCTTGTAGAAGGCACGGTAGTTGAGTGCTGCTTGGGTGTATCGCCGGACGAAGGCCCGGAGGATCGCGACCACACGATCCTCGCCGTAGCTGAGGGTCTGTCGTAGTCCGTCCGCTGACCAGGACGTGTGCGCATGGCGGATGCTCAGGCCCCCCAGCGACTCCCCTGGGCGTACCAGAACGTCGTCCTCGGGAGCGATGGTCACCGTTCGCTTGCCACCATCGCGCGACTCCTCCAGGTACTCGACGTCGGCCTCTTCGTACGTGTCGACACCGAGCCAGATCGTGCCGTCTCGCTGCACCCGCCACACGAGCTCTTCGCCCGTCAGCTCGGCGGCTGCCGTCACGAGCTCGTCGAGCGCATGGCTGGCCGTCCCGGCAATGCGCGTCCACCGCTGCACACGAAGCGAAGACAGGTCCCGGGACTCGTCCGAGAGGACCTCGCCCGCCTCCTTCAGGAGCTGCGACAGGACGAGCGCGAGCGTCGGCTGGTAGTAGAACCTGGAGGTGACAGGTTTCGCGAGACCCGCAGTGCCGCCCACGACTCGCACCTGTGCCCGGGTCGAGTCGACGTCCGAGCGGGTGACCGTGCCGGACAGCTCGGTGCCATCGAGGTCCACTGTGACGGCATCGCCGGCCACGGGAGGCGAACTGCCATCCAGCACAGCCTCGACGAACCACACGCCATGACGCGGTTCGTCGACGTTTGCCGACAGAATCTCTAGATCGCCTACTGTGGCCATCAGAAGATCGAGTTCGTGTTCGTCGACCCCGCGGCGTTTCCGCCCGACTGGCCAAAGCCACCGAATCCGGCTTTGAGGTTCTCTTCGTCGCCCATGCTGTCCGCCAGGTAGGTCTCAGCCTCCTCGCACGACACGCCAGCCTCCTCGGCCAGCTTATTTGCGTCGCCGTGCGCACACCCCGGCCCCCCTTTGCCCTTACCGAGGTTCTTCTGGGGAGGCGGATCAGGGAACCATTCCAGGAAGTCGATCTGGATGCGCACCGTTGCCTGCCGCTTGTCGTGCTCAGGCATCCCGATCTGGACGACGTACACCCGGTCGATGCCCAGGAAGGCAGCAGCAGGGTGGTACAGGTCCAGCACGTACTTTTCGCCGCCACGCTTGCGCGGGTTGATGTCCTCTTTCAGCGACTCGAACTCGGTGAACAGGCTGGCATTCCAGAAGAAGAGGGAGGCGTGGAACTTCGCCGGCTCGTCGCCCTCGTCTCGGATCCGTGCACCCGCCTTGCCCTTCTGCCGCTTGACGTCGAGCTTGCGCTTGATCCCGTCGCCGCCGAGCTGGGCGATGCCGGGCATCTTCGTGCCGCCAAGCCACAGGTCATCCCATTGGTAGGCGAATTCACCGTCGAACCCCGGGACGGGCATGGGTCAGGCTCCTACCATGGCGAGGTGGGTTTCGAGCTCGTCGATCAGCTGTCCACGCGCCGCCGAAGCAAACGCAGTGGCAGCCTTCTCTGGGTCGTCTGGGTATCGCTGCGCAGCCACGGCAGCCGCGCCGGCCGTGTCCACGTTGAGGTTGATGACGTTCTGGCCTCCCGAGCCGGCCATCGAACCAGCGGGTACTGCCGCGGACGCTGACTGTCCCGTCATGTCTCGGCTCGCCTCAGCGGCTCGGTTCTTGTTGTCCGTGAGACCACTAGCGAGTCCGATCACGCTGTCACGTCCGATGTTCCAGAACACCTTGGACGGAGACGAGCTCTTGAGCTCGCTCTTGGCGCCGCTCTCCGCCGCGCTTCCGAGCTTCTTGGCCGCGTTCACGATGACGGGTAGGCCACCCAGAAGGGCGTTGAGGATCCCTTCGACGATAGCGTTGCCGATCGATCCTCCCGCCGAAAAAAACCTGCCCGCCAGGTCCGAGATGGTCGCCCAAAGGGTCTGGAACCAATTGACCACGGCCGACACCGCGGAGATGACCCCGCCTACGAGGTTGCCTGCGAACCACGTGAAGGCACCAACAACCACGGACACGACGCCTGCGATGGTCGCAAAAAGGCCGATGAGGAACCCGAGCACGCGCCCGAAGTTCCGCATGGCCTCGGTCACGCCATCCGTCTTCAGGAGCTCCAGGAAAGCCGCTGCCATCAGCTTGATCCCAGGGATGGCCGCCTTGAATCCCTCGGCGAGCCCGGACAGGAAGGCTTTGATGGATGGCCAGGCGGCTGCGACGATCTCTCCGATGGCCTGAAACCCGCTGGCCAGGTCCTCCTTGAGTCCCTCGGCTCCAGCGCCGGTCATGAAGGCCTTGATCTCGTCGAAGATCGGGCCCAGGGTGTCGGTGAGGGCGGGGGCGATGTCAGCCGCGAGCCCCAGGAAGAAGTCCTGGAACGAGGCCTTCATCTTGCCGAACTTGCCGGTCAGGGTGCCGGCGAAGCCCTCGATGAGCTCGTCGAAGGTTTCGGCGCCGCCCGCGGCGGCCTTCACCGCAGCGAAGATGGCCGTGGTGGCCTGATCGGCGGTGATTTTGCCGGCCTCCTTGAGCTTCATCACCTCATCGGTGGTGATGCCCAGCTGCTCACCCAGCTGCTTGTAGATCTCGTTGACCGGCACACCAGCGTCAGCGAGCTGGAGGAGCTCGTCGCCCATCAGCTTGCCCTGGGCCTTGATCTGGCTCATGGCGAGGAGGACGCGGTTGATCTGCTCGTTGCTGGCGCCCAACGTCTTGAGTGCGCCGGACATCTTCAGGATCTGCTTCGCCGTGTCCTGCTTGAAGCCCATCGTGAGCAGGCGGCGCATGTTGGCGATGGCGCCCTCGACGTCGAGCCCCATCTTGACCGCGAGCTCGCGTGTCTCGTCGAGCATCGCCTGCCCCTCACGCGCGCCTCCTGTGAGCGCGCTGAAGGCAAACTTCGCCTGGTCCATGACGCCGACGAGGCGTGCCATGGGGGCGATCACCGCCGCCGCCGCTGCGGTGAGAGCCGCGAAGGCGACGGTCACGGTGCCCACCACGGCGCCGATGGTTCCGAGGGCCGCCCCAAGATCGCCGAAGGAGCTGGATGCGCTGCCAGCGGCATTCCCAGCGTTCCCGATGCCGCCCGCTGCACCGTTGGCGGCATTCCCGACCCCGGCGAATCCTCCTCGGGCGTCCCGGAGGCTGGTGTTGGTACCCCGGAACGTGGCGCCGGCGGTGCGGCCGGCCACGGTCGTGGACATCAGAGAGGCGCGCGTCCTCTGGAGCCCTGCTGCTGCTTGACCGGCTGCCCCCGCGGTCTGGCGCAAGGAGGCGTTCGTGGCCTCGACAGCTGGATCAGCTGTCCGAGCTGAGCGGCGCAGCGCTTGGAAGCTCTGCACGATCTGACGCATCGCTCCGCTGGCGGAGTCCTGGATGCGTACTTCGTACTGTGCCATGGGCTACCTGGAGAAGCCGTGCAGGAAGGCTCTCGCGATGTCGACGAGGTCCCAGGCCAGCATGGCCCCCACCTCAGATTCGACGCTGCTCTCCGTTTCGTCGTCCAGCTCTCGTTCGTCGCGCCGGAAGGCCAGCAAGCACGCCGCGCCGTACAGGCGATCACGGGTCGCTCGCTCGTACTGCTCCTCTACCCTTTTGGGCGCCGGCCCTCGGCGAGGGCCTTGAGGCGAGGAAGGGCGTCGGTGGACAGCCCCGGGCAGTCATCGAGGATGGCGCGCAGCTCCGCTTTCTCGGGGTGGAGCCGCGAGGCCATGCACAGGTTGTCCGCGGCGCCGAGGAACACGTCGTTGGGCGAGTTGTCGTCGAGGGGCGACTCGCGCAGAAACCGCTTCCACGCCCCCTTGTCGGGCTTGCCGAAGACGACGAGCCCACCGAAGTCGAGGTGGGTCCACCAGATTCGACCACGCGTCTGCTCGTGGAACTCCGCGACCGTCTCGCGCTCTTGCGGCGTGAGCTCCTCGAACTCGTCCGCCACCTTGCCGCCATCCTTCGCGAGGCGCTCGCGGTAGGACTGGACGGCGGGGCTTTCGTTGCTCTCGTTCTTCTCACTCATGAGATGCCCTGTATCACGGCTCGACGCCGTCGGTGACCAGCTTCTGGAACATGAAGCTGATCTTGGTGTATGTCGCGTCGGGGCCGCGCGACTGGCTGGTGTCGAGCTCCTTCAGCGAGCACCCCTGGTACTCGTCGGTGAAGCTCTCGCCGTCTATCACCTGTTGCTCGAAGATGGTGAACATCTTCCGGGTGTACCCATTGCCCATGTCCTGGAGCATCTGCTTCAGAGTGCGGCGGAGCACCATGATGTCGCCCTCGCCGCCCTGGTACGCACCTCGCGCCGTGCCCACGGGTCCGTAGCTGCTTCCCTCAGCGTGCGACCGGTCGACGGTGTGACGCTTGTTGAGCTCCTTGAAGCCCTGGTAGGTGTTGCCGTTCCACTGGAGCTCGATGTCCGTGAAGGTCGGCTCGAACCCGGTGGTGTTGGGGTAGTTCTCAGGCATGTCGCTTTCCGGTCAGAGGGTCAGGCCGAGGTTTCCACCGCGAAGGCGTAGGACAGCGTGGTCGACACACTGTCGATGGTGGCACGTGACACGAGGGTCAGCTCGGTGATGAGCTCCTCGCTGGTGGACAGGTTGTTGGTGCGGTCGATCGAGTAGTCGAGGTCGGACACGTGTCCCGGAGTCCCCTCGACCGTGGTGGGCTCGATGAGCGCGACGCGCAGCGGTTCGAGCACGAGACGCTCGTATGCGGCCGCGTCCGCCTCGTAGATGGTGCCCGGTGCGCCGGGTTGTCCCGACGGGATCGAGGCGTCCGAGTTGACCCGCGGCGTGCGACCAATGAAGGTCTGCTGCGCGAGGTATGTCACCTGCGCGCCGCGGTCCATCACGCGTCGCTTGTGCCAGTAGTCGAAGTCGCTTCCGACCGCCGACTTCACGCGCGCCCGAGTGATGTAGATCCCCGAGCGCCCGCGCCACGTGCGTGCCGTGATGAACCCAGAACTGTCGAGCGTGGTCGTGGCCGTCGATTCGTCG
Organism: Bacteroidota bacterium; assembly: GCA_009908885.1. Classification (GTDB taxonomy): domain Bacteria; phylum Bacteroidota; class Rhodothermia; order Rhodothermales; family JAAAOL01; genus JAAAOL01. The sequence continues at coordinate 9,407 of JAAAOL010000261.1, forward strand.
TGGGTGAGCCCGCTCTTGCGGTAGCCCGTCAGAGGCCCCGAAGCCACGCGCTTGAGGTCTCCGGACAGACCCACCTCGGCATCCTTGACGACCACACCCGCGAGCAGCGTGTAGGTCGGCTCCGCCCAGCCGGTGAAGGGCTTGGCTGAGGTGAAGGGCGCGCGCCCGTAGGCCACGCCCAGCCGATCGCTCGTCGTCGTCACGTTGTCCTTGGCGTTCGTTGCCGTGTCGTACCCAGCGCTGCACAGCCCACCCACCAAGATGAAGTTCGTCTCCAGGGTCGACAGCTGGGTGGCGAAGGATGCCACCAACGTCGACACCGCCGAATGGTTGTCGGCGTCGGCGCACAGAACGACCACGTCGACATCTGGCTGCTCGGCGATCACGGCTGTGATGGCCGACGACAGGTCCGTGCCGTTCGGGTACGCCGGCGCTGACGTCCAGCTGTGCGTGTCGCCATCCTCGAAGAAGGTGCTGCCGCCTCCGGGCGTGAAGGTGACGGTCAGCCCGGTGTTGGGCAGGTCGTATTCTCCGCCACTCGGGATGAGAAGAGACGGAGAGTAGGTCTTGCCGCCGTCGAGGGTGTACCGAAACTCACCATCACCGAGCGTGCCCGTGGTGGTGATCTCGATGGTGGCGTCGTAGCTGTCGTACGGGCCCTGGAGCTCGATGTAGCCCTGCGACAGAACGGGGTCGGTGCTGTAGGTCGACGTGACCTCCAGCACGATGTAGTAGAGCTCCTCGCTTCCATCGAGGCTCTTTTTGGCCCAGTCTCCCGGGACGTCGAACGAGATGTCGTAGGACGACGTGCCGGCCGTGAGCCCCGAGGAAGCATCGGAGAGACCCGACACGGTGGTCCACTGCGAGCCGTCCCAGTACTTCACCGCAAGGCTGCCGCCCGCCCCAGCCGTGTCGATGGTGACGTTGAACTTGGAGAAGATCTCCGTATACCCGATGGCGAACTGATCTCCCACGGCCTCGGACGTCGGCCAGGGGTTCACGTCGCCGGTGGCAGCGGACGCGAAGTCACTCGTCTCGTCGACGTAGCTCGGCGAGCCGCTCGGGTCGTCGATCTGGAGTGCCTTGGTGGCGTCCGCCTGGGTGGCGGCCACGGAGATGGTGCCAGTGGCACTGCCGACCAAGGTCTTGGTGACGGAGCTGTTGGCCGCTGCGACGGACGCGGCCATTCGCATGGCCTTGTGGTTGCCGCCGATCTGACTCAGCACGTGGGCGGCGATCTCGGGCAACGGCCCCTGACCGAAGGTCGACACGACGGTCGACGGCTTGCTGATGTCGTACAGCTGTTCGAGCAGGCCCGTCGAGGACACGCCGAGAAAGAGGTAGGTGCTGTCGTCGTCGACCGCACCGATGTTTCCGAGCGCGTCGTTTCGCTCGGTGAAGGACTGCTGGGGCAAGGCCATGGGTCATCGCTCCTTGTGGGGGCTCAGGGCTGCGGGGTGAGGCTGGTAGCGACGCGTGCCGGGCGGGGGACGCTTCGCCGCTTCGATGGCCGCGAGGTAGTCGGCCTTGCTGATGCGCATGGGACGCCCAGCATGGTGAGCGTGCTTGTCCCAGCCGTGCACAACGGCCGCGCATGCATGCTCGCTGTCGTACTCGTAGCGACCGGGATGAGGGTTTCGGATCCACCGTCTGTGACCGAGCTCGCGTGCCCAGTTGTCCACGCTCTTCGTCTCGACCGAGCTTTGCGGCTTTCGCTTTTCGGTCCGCGGCCGCGGCGGCACGTGACTCGTGCTCTTCTCGTGCGTCTCGGCTCCGATCTCCACCACCTCGTCGGGCTGAGGCTTGTCACGCTTGGGTTTGGTTTTGGTCATGGATCCATCTTTCTAGTCGTCGAGACGGTCGACACCTCTGCGGTGCTCCATTGCGTGGCGTCAACCGGGTGGTCAATCAGCAGCTTCAGAATGGCGTATCCGCCTCGTTTGGCCCACTCGTGCTGTTCTTGAATCGGCCATCGCTCGCCGTCGAACCGCGCAGACGACCGGCATGTGCGCCACGTAGCGGCCATAACCTCTTCGAGCAAGGTCTCCGCATCGTCGTGGCTCTTGGCGAAGATGTGCACGCCCACGCTAAGTCGACGCGCCTTGAACGGCTGCCCCTGAGTGCCTGACGAGACGGTGCGAGGTCCGTTGTAAAGGATGTCGTCGATGTGCGACGCCTCGGTGTAGATCCAGACGATCTGCGGCGGAGCTGCGTGCTGTGCGAGCTTGGCGGCGCCCACTGCACGCGGGACGGCGTTGGCTGTGAAGTCCCACGTAATGGGCGCGGCTTCCATCTCCGTGTGGATCGATGACGAGATGGTTTCTAGAAGAGCGGCCATGCGCTACCCGAGCTCCCGTTCGAAGATCTCGACCACGACCTCGTCGAAGGCGTCTTTCCACCTGGGCGGGACGTCGCTTTCGTGAGGCACCATCATCCGCGACGGCATGACCCGGGTGCCATTCTGGTGGTAGTCAGCGTACTCGACCCCCGACACGATCGTGAACCGCATCGGCTGCACCGAGCCCACGTGCCAACTGTTGCGCATCGCGCCGGTGCGGACGAGCAAGTTGCTCCCCGCGTTGTCGGCCGTCTTGCGCGGTGCCCAGGTCTTGCCGTAGGGATCGGCCTCGCGCTCGAAGCCCTCGCGGGTCAGGTTGATTGCTTCCTCTGCCAGGTTCGCGCTGATGGTGCGCAGCACGGCATCAGGGTTCTCGAAGCGCTCTGCCAGTCGCTCCAAGTCCTCATCTCGTAGCTCGACTCCCATCACCAGCCTCGTGCCGTGTCACTGAACACGAACCCACCGCCATCGTAGGTGTCGGGGGTCTCGTCGACGATGCCAACGGGTGCCGCACGGCCTGCGGCGACAAGCTGGAGCCAGCCCTCGCGCCCCGTCTCGTAGCCCACGAGGTCGTAATAGGCGTTGCGGAATGTCTCGTCGAACTGGTCGGGGCGATACCCCACGATGCGGAGCGCGTTCCACGCAGCGATCTGAGCGGTGGCCATGCGCAGGTCGTCACCCCAGGACGACATGGGCAGGTTCCAGGCTGCGTTGACGTAGGACGCGACCCGGTCTGTGGCTGCTACGAGCTGTCGCGCCTTCACCTCGTCGCCGAGCTCCGCCAACACATCAGCGGGGATGCCGAGAGCGCCGAAGTCCTCCGGTGAGGCGAAGCAGGAGAGGGCGTAGCCCGAGACGGCGAAGGTTGCCGACGGGCCGCCCGTGCCACCGAGCACCCAGCTGACACGTAGGTAGCGCTCTCCGCCGGCGATCATCAGACGCTGATAGCCGGCGGCCCCCATCTGATCGAAGGAGCCCACCTGCTCCCATGAGCCTGAGCCACCTGGGCTCGACTCCACGGTGACATCGAGGGTGGGGTCCGTGCCCGCGATGGCTGTGAGCTCGAGCGTGAGCCGCGCAGCGCTACGCGGGTAGGTGCTGTCGCCATCCTCGTCGAGCGTAACGTCGACGCCGCTGCCACTTCCGTCGGAGCTCTCAGAGCCCGACTCGTGGAGCGTGATGGCGTAGCGGTTGGCCATCAGACGGACGTGCTCTTCGGCGTGTACTCGACGCGCGCCGCGAGCAACTCGATGGTGTCGGTGCTGTGCGAACCAGGGGTGAGGAGGAGCGTCATGTAGGCGGCGTCATCCGGGACGTCGGCGGCCGCGACGGTGGCCGTGACCTTGTGGGCCGTCGCCGAGTTGTCGCTGTCGGTGGCCGTGTCGCTGACGAGCGAAGCGCCGTTCCAGCTCGTCTCGACGGTGAAGGTCGCAGCATCGGTTGTGCCCGATTTGACCCACAGCGCGACGGTGACGTCGTCAGCGCCGTCGAAGTCAGGCGGGAGGGCGCACTGCATAGCGATGATGTCCGTGTTGCCGGTCGCCCAGCTGATCTCCTGCGACTCGTTGGAGTCACCTCGCAAGATCGGGGTGGTGTCGCTCGCGAGAACCCCACCATTTGCCGATGCGTTGCCCACATCTCCGTTGCTGTCGACTTCGCGGAAGTCGAACAGGGAGAGAAGCAGGGCAGAAGAGAAGGCGTGGTAGTCGCCGTTGTGGTCGTGGTATCCCATGGGTGTCCTCCGCGGCTCAGAGGGCCGCGATCACGTCATTGGCCTGCGCGGACGATAGGCCTGCGCAGCGCAGTTCGTCGGCGTCCGCGCCGTCGAGGTCTTCGTTCGTGGTGTACCCGAGCGCCACGAGGGTGGCCCGGTGCGGAAAGGTGGCGTCGAGCGCCACACCTGGCTCCGCTTCCTGCTTGGACTGCCACACCACTTCGAGCGCGGTGTCCAGCTGACTGCGCGCCTCTAGCCTCTTGTGGAGGTAGTAGCGACGCGCCGTCTTGGTCGTGGCCATCAGCTCCGGCCAGAGCGGCGGCTCTTGCGTCGACGTCGCTTGCCCTGCGTCTCGCCTTGCCGGTCGTCGCTGCCGTCGTCGCTGCTGTCGTCGACGTCTTCGGGGTCGCTTGGCGCGTCGTCGGCAACGGTGCTGTCAGCCGCCTCCGGCTCGCCTTCACCGAGACGCGCGCGCAGCTTCGACAGCTCGGCCTCGTAGTGCACGACGAGCTCTTGGACGATCTTGTCGTGCTCGACACGCGAGATGGTCGCAGGCTGAACCGGGCCGCGCTTGGCGGCCTCGGTTCGCGCCTGGAACTCTCGGTCACGGAGTCGCTTTGCGGTGAGCATCAGCCCGTGTAGTTGCGCACGTTGTGTTTGACGGCGACGCAGCCGGGCCGGGTCCCGCCGCGACGCCGCCGGTAGAGGTGCGCGGCTCGGTAGAGGTGCATCGCCCCGATGTCGGTGTCGGCGAGCACGTCCGGGTCGGTTTTGAGGCCGAGTTGCGCGGCGTTGTACCAGAAGGCCATCGCATCCATCTGCATGATGAAGTCGGTGACCTTCAGGTCGGCGGTCGCGGTGTACTGGTTGTCGGCGTTGTATGTACCGGCCGCGAAGGCGACCGTGACCCCGGTCGAGCCGTTGTTTCCGACGAGGCTGTCCTCGTTCGTGTCCGTGAGCGCCACGGACGCCGCGGTGGTGAGGGTCGCCGAGTACGTGTTGCCGCCGTCGGTCGAGAACCGGAAGGTGGCATTGCCGACCGTGCCGCCAGCGACGATGTCCACCACCAGATTCCAGGGCCCCTCCGGGGTGCCGGACAGGGTGACGGTCGGCGGCGTGGTACCCGTCGACGTGACCGAGCCCATCGATGAGCCCGTGAGCGGCGCTCGGTCGCTCACCACGAGGGGCACGCCGCAGAAGGTGTTCAGCTGCCCTTGCCCCTCGTTCTGGCTGTTGAGGAGCAGAGGCCGGCCGCTCGAGTCCTTCAGCTTCGCCATGTCGGCGAGGGTGCGGCTGTGCACGATGGCCGCGACGATCCCGTCCATCTCGTCGCCGAACTTCGCCTTCGCGTCGACCCACATGTCCCACTGGATATAGCTCGGCGAGCTGGAGTTGTACTGGTCGCTCACCAGCGGCGTGTTGGCCGCCTCGGTGATCAGCGCGGAGTCCATGGCGCGCTCGGCGCTACGCTCGATCTGCGACACGGCCTCGTCGTACGGATCGCCGAGGCTGGGGTCGACCGCGCCAATGCCCTGCGCCCAGCGGCTGACCTCGACGGCCAGCGAGTCGCGGCTGATGGTCGCCGTTTCGCTGGTCTGCCCGATCTGACTCGGGGTGACGGACGAACCGTCCGGGTTGTTGACGAAGTCACCGATGATCCCGAAGTAGGGCACGGTGATGGTGTTGCCGATGGCGTTCGGTCCACCCTCGGGCATGTTGCCGGAGACGCGGACGGCCCCTTGGCTCACGAGGACGGATCCCATGAAGGCGTTGCGCTTCGCGAAGCGTCCGCGAACCGCCTCCACGAGGATCTGCGGATCGAGCATCTGAGATGCGGTGGTGATGGTCATGATGGTTCCTTGTCAGGTCTGCTTTGGGAGACGGTAGGTATCAGATTTCGCCCGCGGCGATGGCCTCGTCGCGCATCGCTGCGAACAGCTCGGGATTCTCGTTCTTGAGCGCGTGACGCTGCCCGGGCTTCAGTTCAGCGTACCGCAAGCCGTTCCACGTGAGCTCGCTGCCGCCCACGCCGCTCGACTCGGCCGGCTGCTGGCTGGCCTTCGGCAGCACTCCCGGCGCCACCTTCAGGAAGGCGCGCAAGCGCTTGATGGCGCTCTCCGCCTCCCCGGAATTGAGCGCATCCTCGAACTCCGACCGCTCGAAGTCGGCCATCGGCTTGGTCAGTCGAGCCGGCTCGCCGGTCTTGCCGAGGCCGCGCTCGATCAAGGCCTCGAACTCGGCGCGGTGCGCCTGGGCCTCTCGCTCGGCGAGCTGGGACTGGAGCTTCGGTAGCTGTGCCTGCGCCTCGAACGCGGCGCGCACCTTGCCGACGGCTTCGTCGCCCGAAGCGTCGGCGATGGTCTCGATCGCCTTGCCGAGCTTGGCTTTGGTCTGGAGGCTCTGGATGGCGCCTTCGGCCGCGTCGACGTCCGCGTCGGACTCGAGGCCCAGCGCCGCGAGGATGGTCGTGTGGATCTTCATGGGTTCTCCGGATGAGGACGCGGCGCGTCCAGGGGTCGTGTGTTGGGGCGCCGGCGCCTGTGCCGACGCTGCGATGGTTGCTGGAGCGAGAAGGCGGTCCGGGGGATTCCGGTACCGGCTGACGTCTCCGAAGGCGGCCAGTGGCTCAGCGTCGAGCACGACGTCCGCGAACCCCGACTCCGCTGCCTCGGCCGCGTCGAGCCAGGTCTCGGCACGCATGAGCTCGCGCATCTCGGACAGCTCTTTGCCCGTACGCCGCGCGTAGATTGATGCGATGCTCTCAGCCGCTCGGTCGAGTCGCTCAGCGGATTCGCGCATGGCCAAGGCGTCGCCCATGGCGACCGTCCAGGGGTCGTGGATCATCAGCAGAGAGCCGGTGCGCATCCTGATCTCGTCGCCGGCCATGGCGATGATGGATGCCGCCGACAGAGCGAGACCGTCCACGTTGACGATCACGCGAGCCTTGTCCTTCGCCAGGATGTTGTAGATGGCGATCCCGTCGAAGGCGATGCCACCGGGACTGTGCAGCGAGACTTGGATCTCGTCGTAGCTCCCCGCATCAGCGAGCATCTGCTGCACCCGCTTCGGGGTCACCCCCTCTCCGAACATGTCGCCGCCGATCTCGTCGTAGATGACGAGCTCAACCGCGGCGCCGTCGAGGGCTTTCACCTCGGTCTTCCCGATCGGCGCACGTGCGCGTCCCAGAGAGCTGGTGGGTACTTGCTTGGATCGGGTTTCCATTCGTCGAGTTCCGGGATGCCGCCGAACCCCTCGCCGCGTTCCACGGATGGGAGGTCTTCGTCG
>JAAAOL010000237.1 GCA_009908885.1 Bacteroidota bacterium
CACGTACAAGAAGGGAGAGACCTCGACGGTAGTACTGAGGCCAATCGCACCGACGTGCTACCATTCTTTCATTGATTTACATAGCTGCAGCGGTTACCTGGACACGTCCATCACGAGTCCGTGTCCGTCCGGGTACACCGGGATGGTCGAGAGGTCCCGGAAGGCATCGAGGCGCTGGTGAATCTCTGTAGGCCCCAGATCATAGAGCCGCTCCGGCCCGAACCGCTCCACCACGAACGACGCCATCGCGCTGCCATAGATGACAGCGGTCTTGAGCGCCTCCACGTCGATGGTGGATCGCTGGGCGAGGTACCCCGCGAAGCCGCCCATGAACGCATCGCCGGCCCCGGTCGGGTCGCAGATGTCTTCCAGCGGATAGGCGGGGGCGCTGAAGATGACGTCGTCCGCGAAGAGCAGGGCGCCGTGCTCGCCTTTTTTGATGACGAGGATCTCCGGTCCCATGGCCCGTATCTCGCGCGCAGCGAGGATCAGGTTCGGCTCATCGGCCAATTCGCGCGCCTCGGCCCCATTGATGATGAGCGCGTCGACCAGGCTGAGCGTCTCGCGCAGCGCGTCCGGCGTACTCGAAATCCAGAAGTTCATCGTGTCGCAGATGGTCAGCCGGGGCGCCTCCACCTGCGCCAGGACGTCACGCTGCGTCGTCGGATGCAGGTTGCCCAGACAGACGATCCCACTGGAGCGATACGCGTCCGGAATCACCGGCTCGAACGCGTCGAGCACGTTCAGATGCGTCGCCAGCGTCTCGCGCTCGTTCAGGTCGTAGTGGTAACGCCCCTCCCAGGCAAAGGTGCGCCCCTCCTCGTCGACCTCCAGCCCGTCGAGATCGACGCCGCTGTTCTGCAGGCGTTGCCGATAGGCGACCGGGAAGTCGTGGCCGACGACGCCGACGAGGCGCACCGGATCGGTGAGGTAGCGAGCCGCGAGGGTGATGTAGGTGGCGCTGCCGCCGAGGACGTCCTCCGCAGCCCCGAAGGGCGTCTCGATGGAATCCAGCGCGACGGTGCCGACAGCGAGAATACTCACAGGGCCAAAAAAGATACGTGCCGAAAGGACAATACCGCCGCAAGGTACGGAGCAGCGACGCCCCGGACCGCACGGCGTACGCCCGATTTCGCGAAGAGCGTGTTAGAATCGCCGAGTTCGGCCCCCGATGGACCGGGCTGCCTAGTTCCGGAACCAGCGCGTCAGCTTGCGCACGACGACGGCGATCAGCAGGGTGCGCACCGTCGTGAAGAGGGCGCTGGCCCAGGCGGACCCTTTTTCCGCAGCCTCGTGGGCTGCCTCCGCCACCTCGTCGGCCCGGTCCTGCACCGAGTGCGCCGCTTCGGACGCCCGCTGCGACAGGGTGCCGTAGGTGCCTTCCGCCAGGTGCGCCACGCGCTCGCCGAGGCCGCTGGCCTGCGACCCGGCCTTGCGAGCGCTCGACAGCGCCTTCTCCGCCGAGGAGGCGACGCGGCGACGAGCCTCTTCCGTCTCCTTCGACAGCGCCTTGCCGGTCCGGCTGGCCCGGTCCGACGCCGTCGCGCTAGCCTCACGGGCCAGCTTCTGCGCACGGGAGGCCAGCTTCTCCCCTTTCTTGCGGGTCCGCACCGTCCAGGGGTCCGGCTGGAGCGCCACCGTGACGGCCCGTCCGATGACGATGCCCACCCCCACGGCCAGCGAGATGGACAGCACCGGATGGCGTTCGACCCACGAACGGGCTTTCGAGCGCGCCTCTTCGACGTTGGCCCGGGCAAACTCGCGACGCATTTCCGACATCGCCGCCTGAATCTCCTTCTGTGCGGCCTCGAACTCTTCGTCGAGATCGGCCGCGTCGAACGCATCCGGCGCACCTGGTCCGTTTACGTCCTGGGCGCGTTGTTCCTTCTGTTTCTCGTCGTTGCCGTCCTCCATGGACGGATCCTTCTGGGGTTCCTGTTTTGCCACGGTCGATTTGGGGGTTTGGGTGATAAAAATAGCGGTAGCGGATCGCTGCCGGGCTTCACCGACGCATCCAGACGCCGATGAACACGCCGAGCGCAAAACCGCCCAGCGTTGCCGCCGTCTGATACTCCCGGATCCAGGCTTTGATCTCTTCCTGCCAGGATGGCGCGTGGTACTGTTCCAGATCGTCGAGCGGCGATGGGCCGGGCCGGGCGTTGGTGGACGACGTGGGACGATCCTGTGCCGAAGCGGTCGATGGGTTCATGGGATCCTGGATGGCAGGTGGTTGAACAAACGAAGGGATCGGTCGTCGTACGAGTGTTTAATTCCGTATCATGCGCCCGAGCGTCACGCACTGACCAGGGGTCAGGGCGTCCGCTTGGTTCCTGGAAGCGCCGCGCGCCGCATGCCACGACGGAGCACAGCGTCCGAGGCGCTCCACGCGTCCCGTATCCCTCAAGTCATAGTCCACGTACCCATTGCGATCCCGTTTGTGCCATCCTCCCATGCCGACCGCCCTGCCTCGTCTCGTGCTCGTGCTGTCGATGGTCGCTGGACTCACGGCCTTCCCTGCTACGAGCCTGGCACAGTCGTCCTCTGTTCCGGCGGAGCAGGCCTTCAGTCACGCCTATAACCTCTATGCCAATCAGCTGTACGGCCAGGCGGCGCCCGCCTTCCACCGGTTTCGCACGCACCATCCAGCCCACCCCAGCCTGGCCGAAGCGCTCTACTACGAAGCGGAGTCCTTGCTCGCCCTGGAGCGCGCGGACGCTGCCGTCGCGCTGTTTCGCCAGTTTCAGCAGCAGTTTCCGCACCATCCCCTCGCCTTCCAGGCGCGCCTCGCCCTCGGCCAACACTTCTACACCCGGGGAGAATACGACCGCACGTTGAATGCGCTGCAGAGCGTCCTCGACGACGCCCCC